>CANFIE010000001.1 GCA_947446625.1 Acetobacteraceae bacterium
CAGGACGGATCGGCAGGCAATGGAAAGCGCAACTTCCGACCGCGCCAAGGACTACAATCTAGTTGTTTTTCATCGCCCTAAACCTTGTGGTGAAAATCACCCTACCCTCAAGGTCCGGAGAGAAATCCCTCTCTCCGCGGGTAATTTCCCGGTCATTCCTACCGCGCACCATCAAGGTGGTCGCGCCGACCCTGGCGAAACCTGCGCCTCAGCGCGGTGCCCCCAGAGGGGGAGACTATTTGTGGTGATCTCGACTGGAGCGGGCGAAGGGATTCGAACCCTCGACCCCGACCTTGGCAAGGTCGTGCTCTACCCCTGAGCTACGCCCGCGCTCCGAGCGAGGCGGGCTTGTACCACCCCTCTCGGGGATTGCAAGCGGGGTTTTTCGGAAACTGCCAGAAGATTTGCATCCGCGCGAAAAAAACTTCCGCCGCGCGTCACACCGCTGCCGGCAACCACACGCGGAAGCAGGCGCCCTCGCCCTCCCGGCTTTCAATCATCAGGCGCCCGCGGTGCCGATTGATAATGTGCTTCACAATGGCCAGTCCCAGACCAGTGCCGCCAGCGGCGCGAGAGCGGCCACGGTCCACCCGGTAAAAGCGCTCGGTCAGGCGAGGAATATGCTCGCGCGGAATGCCGGGTCCATCGTCACTGATACTCAACGCCACGCCGGGCTGACCCTGCCAGGCTTCCTGAGTGGTCCGCAGCACCACCTGGCCCCCCTGGCGGCCATGGCGTACGGCGTTTTCCAGCAGGTTGCGCACCACCTGGGCCAGTTGGTCGGCATCGGCCGGGGCGGCCACCGCGTCGGCGGCCAGCAGTAGCTCCAACTGCACCCCACGGGCCTGCAGCAAGGGTTGCAGCGCCGCCGCTTCGGCTTCAGCAATGCTGCCAAGCACAGCCTGGCCCGCAGGGGCCTGATGCTCGGTAATCTCAATACGGCTGAGGCCCAGCAGATCATCGATCAGCCGGCGCATGCGCTCGGACTGTTCGGCCATGATGGCCAGAAAGCGGGTCCGGGCCGGGGGGTCATCTTCAGCTGGACCGCGCAAGGTCTCGATGAAGCCGATCAGGCTGGCCAGCGGCGTACGCAATTCGTGGCTGGCATTGGCCACGAAATCGGCGCGCATCCGTTCCACCGCGCGTTCGCGGGTGCGGTCGCTCACCACCACCACCAGAGCGCCGCCATCGGCCAGGGGCGGGTCCATGGGTAGCACCTGTGCCTGCAACTCGCGCAGCACCGGCACGGGCAGCACCAGGTCCGCCGTTTGGGGCAGGCCTTCCAACAGGGCGCGGTCCACGGCCTCGGCCAGGGCGGGGTGGCGCAACAGGGCAGCGGTATCGGCGCCGAACAGCCGGCGCGCCGCCACATTGGCGCGCAGCGGCTGGCGGTCTGGCGCCAGCACCAGCAATGGGTCGGGCAGGTTTTCCACAATTGCGCCATCCGCCCGGCGCAAATGGTCCACCAGGGCGCCGCGCTCAGCCAGGCTGCGGGCCAGGCGGGCCACGCCGTCAGCCACGTCCACCGCATCGGGCAGCAGGGGGTTCAGGCTGGGCAGGAAGAAGCCGCTTTGCTCCGCTCGTTGCATGGCCTGGGTGATCTGCCCCAGAGTATAAACCCAAAGCCAGCCAAGCCCCACGGCGGCCAGCCCGCACAGCACCACCGCCTGGGCAGCCCGGCGCGGCGGCACCGAGCCTTCCAGCCACAGCGCCAGCAGCACCAGCACAGGTACGCCGCCAATCAACAGGGCGGCCCGCAGCACCCGGCTGAAGGGCGCCCCTTGTACCGCCAAGGCTAGCTACCCGCGCCGCCGGGCACCGGCGCGGGCTGCACCAGTTTCGGGTCACCCGAGCCATCCATTTGGAATACCGCAAGTCCGCGCGCCACAGTGCCGTCCGGCATCAGCCGTATGGGGCCGTCAGCGCCCAGAAAGGCCTCGCCAATCGGCAGCAGGCCGGTTCCTTCCCGCGCTGCGCGGGCAGCGAGGCCAGCCGCGTCATAGGCCACACCTGCCAGCCGAGGCGGTCGCTCACCAAAGGCCTGCTGGTACCGGCTTTCAAAATTCAGCCGGGCTTGCGGGTCCGGTGCCGGAAACCAGGCGCCGGCCAAGGCGGGTTCCTGCGCGAGGCCAGGATCCAGGCTCCAGAGCATGGTGCCCAGCACCCGAGGCGGCCGGGGGAAGGCGGCGGCCAGCGCGGTAGCGGCCTGGCGGGCGGCCTGTCCGGTTTCCACCAACATAAGCGCATCCACCGGGGCTTCGCCGGCCTGGTTGGCCAGGTCGCGCAGCGCCTGCGCCATGTCCATCCGCGGCGGGTGCAGCAGCACGAAGGCCGCGGGCAGGCCGGCGGCCGCCAGCCGGGCGCGCAGCACCTGGGCCATGCGGCGGCCAAACTCATCCTCCGGCCCCAGCAGGGCGAAGCGGGTGGCGCCAGCGGCCTGGGCGGCGCCCACCATGCGGTCCACCTGTTGCGCCGGGGTAATGCCCAGCGCCCAAACGCCATTGCCGGCGCCGGTTGCGTCGTTGGTGAAGGCCAGCACCGGCAGGCGGCCGGCCCGGGCGGGAATAGCGGCTGCGGCGGTCTCGGTGGCGGTCAGCGGCCCAGCCAGCACCCGGGCGCCGGCGCGCAGCGCCTGGCGGGCGGCCTCGCCGGCGCCGGCCGGGGTGCCGGCGGTATCCTGCGGCAGAAACTCCACGCGTGGGTCGGCCTGGTCGAACAGCGCCAGCTGCGCGGCGTTGAACATGGCCTCGCCCAGGGCCCGGTTGTTGCCGCTCAAGGGCAGCAGCAATCCTACCCGGGTTCGGCTAACCTGGGGCAGCGGCGCCGGCGGCGGGGCCTGCACGGTGGGCTGCACCATGCCGAAGCTTGGCACGCGGGGCTGGGCATTGCAGCCGATGAGCGAGAGCAGCAGCAGGCCCGAAAGCAATAGCCGAGACGGCCGGTGGGCAAGGCGAACAGGACTGAATGGCATTGGCAATCGAATCTCCCGAACCGAACCGGCCCCTGGCAGGGCTGACGCTGGTGGCGACGCCGATCGGCAATTTGGCCGACCTGTCGCCCCGCGCCCTCGCCAGCTTCCGCGCCGCGGATGCGGTGCTGTGCGAGGATACCAGGGTAACCGGAGGAATGCTCGCCAAGCATGGCGTTTCGGTGACCATGATACCGCTGCACGATCACAATGAGGATGGGCAGATCCCCCGCCTGCTGGCCAGGCTGCGCGCCGGGGAGAATTTTGCCCTGGCCAGTGATGCCGGCACGCCGCTGGTCAGCGACCCCGGCTTTCGGCTGGTACGGGCGGCCATTGCCGAGGGGCTGCCGGTTTCGGCCATTCCGGGACCGAATGCAGCGGTGATGGCGCTGACGCTTTCCGGCCTGCCGCCGCACCCGTTTCTGTTCTTCGGCTTCCTGCCGGTGAAGACGGCGGCACGCGTGGCCACGCTTGCCGGGCTACGGGCGGCCGAGCGGGCCGGGCTGAACGCCACGCTGATTTTCTATGAGGCACCGCATCGCGTGGCCGAAATGCTGACCAGCGCCGCCGAAGTCTTCGGCGCCGAGCGCCCGGCCGCCGTGGCCCGCGAACTGACCAAGCGCTTCGAGGAAGTGCGGCGCGGCACCTTGGCCGAACTGGCTGCCTGGTACGCCGGCAACGAGGCACGCGGCGAAATGGCGGTGGTGGTTGGCCCTGCACCGGAGGAAGTGGCCGACGCGGTGAGCCTGGACGCGCAGCTGCAATCCGCCCTGGACCAGGGGCTGAGCCTGCGCGACGCGGCCGCCACGGTGGCCGAGGCCACCGGGCTGCCGCGCAAGCAGGTGTATCAGCGGGCGCTGGCGTTGAGGGGGTAGCTAGAGCAATATCCGTCCTGATGAAATCATCAGAACGGATTTCTTGCTCTAGTATCAAATAGTTATAGAGCACGATGCGCCCTGACGGGCGCATCGTGCTCTAGAGTCAGCGCGGCAGCAGCCCCACCAGCCGCTCGGCCTCGGTGGCAATGGGGTCGGCAATGGCCGCCGCACGATGGGCGCCCTGGCGCAGTGCCGCATCCAGCGCACCATGGTCCTGCAGCAGCCGGGTCATTTCCTCGCGGATCGGCGACAGATGCGCCACCAGCGCCTCGGTCAGCACTTCCTTGAAGGCACCGAAGCCCTTGCCGCCATGCTCGCGCAGCACGTTTTCCGGCATACTGTCGGTGATTGCAGCCAGAATGCCCACCAGGTTGCGCGCCTCGGGCCGGCCTTCCAGGCCCATGGTTTCCTCGGGCAGGGGTTCCGGGTCGGTCTTGGCGCGGCGGATCTTCTGGGCAATCTCGTCGGCGCTGTCGGTCAGGTTGATCCGGCTGGCATCCGAGGCGTCGGACTTGCTCATCTTCTTCGTGCCGTCGCGCAGGCTCATCACCCGCGCGGCCACGCCCTGGATCAGCGGCGTGATGTTGGGGAAGAACTCCACGCCGTAGTCGTGGTTGAACTTCTGGGCAATGTCATTGGCCAGTTCCAGATGCTGCTTCTGGTCATCCCCCACCGGCACCTTGGTGGCCTTGTAGGTCAGGATGTCGGCGGCCATGAGGTTGGGATAGACGTAAAGCCCGCTGGAAGCGGCCTCGCGGTCCTTGCCGGCCTTGTCCTTGAACTGCGTCATGCGGTTCAACCAGCCCAGCCGGGCGACGCAGTTGAAAATCCAGGCCAGCCGGGCATGCGCATGCACATGCGACTGCACGAACAGGATGCACTTGGCCGGGTCCAGCCCGCAGGCCAGCAGGGCGGCGGCCATTTCGCGAGTCTGGCGGCCCAGCTCGGCGGGGTCCTGCCACACCGTCAGGGCGTGCAGGTCCACGACGCAGAAGATGCATTCGTGGTCGTCCTGCATCGGCACCCAGTTGCGGATGGCACCCAGGTAATTGCCAAGCGTGGGGACGCCGGTGGGCTGAATGCCCGAGAAAACGCGATCCATGGTTGTGGACACCGTGGTTTGAGGGAGCGGGGTCATCCCCCGGCCCGGCAGGCGCGTCAAGCCTTGCGGCGCCGCCGCAGGGTCTTACGGCTTGCGACGACGGCGCAGGGTTTGCCGCAGTTCCGCCAAGCTGAGCGCACCGAAGCCCCAGGCGGCGGCGAAGTACACCGCCAGCCCCGTGCCCACCAGCAGCGCCAGCGCGCCATAGCGCCACAGCCCGCTGGCCGGGAACAGCACCATGCCCAGCAGCCAAAGCACCCCCGCCATCACCGCCGTGGCGGCCAGCAGCCGGGGCAGGCGGCGGCGCAATTGCCGGTCCGGCAACCAATGCCCGCGCCGATACAGCACCACGCCCAGCGCCAGGGCGTTGAACCAGGCTGCCAGGGCAGTGGAGAGCGCCACGCCCACATGCGCCAGCGCCTGCATCAGCACCAGGTTCAGCGCCAGGTTCAGCCCCACCGCGGCAAAGCCGATCTTCACCGGAGTGGCGGTGTCGCCCCGGGCGAAGAAGCCCGGCAACATCACCTTCACCAGCACATAGGCCGGCAACCCCAGCGCATAGGCCGAAAGCGCGGCGGCGGTGGCGGCGGCCTCGGCGGCGCCGAAGGCACCGCGCATGAACAACACCTCAATGATCGGGCCGGCCGCCAACGCCTGGCCCAGCGCCGCCGGCAGGCAGAACAGCAGCGCCAGTTCAATGGCGCGGTTGGCGGTGCGATGCGCCGACAGTGGCTGCCCGGCGCGCACCTGGCGCGACAACAGCGGCAGCACCGCCGTGCCCACCGCTGCGCCAATGACGCCCAGCGGCAACTGCCCAATGCGGTCGGCGTAGTACAGGTAGCTCACCGCCCCGGTTGGCAGCAGCGAGGCGATGATGACATCAATGGCCAGGTTGAGCTGCGTGACCCCAGCGCCCACCAGCCCCGGCAGCATACGCTTCAGCACCAGCCGCACCTCGGGGGTCAGCCGGGGCAGGCGGAACAGGTTCAGCGCCATGCCGGCCCGGGCGCAGGCCCACAGCACAATGCCAAGCTGCACCACGCCGGAAGCGGTAACGCCCCAGGCCAGCGCATGGGCGGGCGTGGCCACGAAGGGCGCCAGCGCCAGCAGCGACGCCATGGAGAGCAGGTTGAAGAACACCGGCGCGGCGGCGGCGGCGGCAAATTTCTCCAACCCGTTCAGCACGCCGGAAACCAGCGCCGTCAGGCAAATCAGCAACAGGTAGGGGAAGGTGATGCGGGTGAGTTCCACCGCCAGCTGGAACTTGGCCGGGTCGGTCGAAAAGCCCGGTGCCAGCACCGCCATCAGGTAGGGCATGAAGATCATGCCCAGCACGGTCAGCGCCGAGAGCCACAGGCTCATCAGCACCGCCATGCGTTCCGCCAGTTGCTGCGCGGCGGCGCGGCCTTCCACCGCCAGCATGCCGGAAAAGGCCGGCACGAAGGCGGCGTTGAAGGCTCCCTCGCCAAACAGCCGGCGGAACAGGTTGGGCAGCTTCAGCGCCACGAAGAAAGCATCGGCCATGGGCCCGGCGCCCACCTTGGCGGCAATCAGCATGTCCCGGCCAAAGCCTAGCACGCGGCTGGCCATGGTCCAGCCGCCGACGGTGAGAATGCTTTTCAACATGGCGCCGGGTTTAGCGCCTGGCTCAGCCCCCCGCCACACCCTGGGTGTTGACGTAGAGCGAATAGAGCGACTGCGCCGCCGAGATGAACAGCCGGTTGCGGTGCCGCCCGCCGAAGCACAGGTTGGCCGCACGCTCGGGCAGATGGATATGCCCGATCGGTGCCCCGGCCTTATTGAACACCCGCACGCCGTCATACTCGGCGCTCATGCCCCAGCCGCACCACAGGTTGCCGTCGATATCCACGCGGAAGCCATCCGGGCTTTCGCCGGGCTTGGTGACGATGAACTCGCGGCGGTTGCGCAGCGTCTTGCCATCCGGCGCCAGGTCATAGGCGATGAAGGCGCGCGGCTCGGCCCGGCTGGCGATGATGTAGAGGATGCTCTCATCCGGGCTGAAGGCCAGGCCATTCGGGTGGTTCACGTCGTCGCACACGCAGGTGATCTCGCCGGTATGGCCATCCACCCGGTAGGTGTGGGTGGCGGGCTGCTCGGCCTGCACCTTCTCACCCTCATAGAAGGCCAGGGTGCCGAAGGGCGGGTCGGTGAACCAGATGGAGCCGTCGCTCTTCACCACCACGTCATTCGGGCTGTTCAGCGGCTTGCCCTGGTACTTGTCGGCAATCACGGTGATGGAGCCGTCATACTCAAACCGCACCACGCGGCGGCCCAGATGCTCACAGGCAATGATGCGGCCCTGGCGGTCCCGGGTATGGCCATTGGCGTTGTTGCTGGGCTTCTGCCATTCGCTGACCTGCCCGCTGGCTTCGTCCCACTTCAGCACGCGGTTGTTAGGAATGTCGGACCAGAGCAGGCAGCGCGTGTCGCCCAACCACACCGGGCCTTCACCCCAGCGGCTGCCGGTCCACAGCCGCTCCACCGCTGAGAGCGCCAGGTGGTACTGCTTGAAGCTGGGGTCCAGCGCCACAATGGCGGGGTCGGGGTAGCGTTCGCTCATCTGCCAGGTCATTGGTCGGTCCCTCTCGGGGCGCCCATCTGCCGCGGGCACCTTGCCCGCAGCATGGCATGGTCGCCCCCTGCTTTGGCACCAATCCTGCGCGGATCGGCGCCCTGGGGGAAGAGGGTGCTGGTCAGCCGCCCGGTGCGCCCTGAGTGTTCACATACAGCGCGTAGAGCGACTTAGAAGCTGGCATGAACAGCCGGTTGCGGTGCCGCCCACCAAAGCACAGGTTGGCGCAGCGTTCCGGCAGCTTGATATGCCCAATCGGCGCGCCGTCCTTGTTCAGCACCCGCACGCCGTCCAGGCCGTCGGCGCCCATGCCCCAGCCGCACCACAGGTTGCCATCCACATCCACGCGGAAGCCGTCCGGCGTTTCGCCGTCACGCACCTGCAGGAACACCTTGTTGTTGGACAGCCTGCCATCGGTGGCGACATCAAACACACGGATGATGCGCGGCACCGCCGCTGCCTCGATCACGTAGAGCTTCTTCTCATCCGGGCTGAAGGCAAGGCCGTTGGGCCGATTGACCTCAGCGGTAGCAATGGAGATGCGGCCGGTCTGGCCATCCACCCGGTAGATGTTGGTGGTGGCCTGTTCGGGCGTGGCGGTTTCGCCTTCATACATCCCCAGAATGCCGAAGGGCGGGTCGGTGAACCAGATGCTGCCGTCGCTCTTTACCACCACGTCGTTCGGGCTGTTCAGACGCTTGCCCTCGAACTTGTCGGCAATGACAGTGATGGAGCCGTCATATTCGGTGCGGGTCACCCGCCGGGTCAGGTGCTCGCAGGTGATGAGGCGGCCCTGGCGGTCCCGGGTATTGCCGTTGCTGTTATTGGCCTGGGCGCGGAACACATCCACCCGCTTGGTGGCGTCGGAATAGCGCAGCATGCGGTTGTTCGGAATGTCAGACCAGATCAGCGCGCCCTGGTCGCCAAACCAGGCCGGCCCTTCGGACCAGCGGGCGCCGGTCCACAACCGCTCCACCGCAGCCAGCAGCAGGCGGTAGCGGTTGAAGCTGGGGTCCAGCACCACCACCGAGGGGTCCGGGTAGCGCTCGGAAGGCTCCCAGCCGGCCAGGGCCGGGGCGGCAAGGGCGGTCAGGGCGCCGGCGCCCAACAGGGCACGACGAGTGGTCATGGCGGTTTCCTCCGGTTGCATGGGGCTGCTTCGTTGGGCAGCCGTGCCGACCCTAGCACGCTTGGAACCACGCCCGGCCAGCGGCATGCTGGGGGTGGAGAAGGAAACGCCCGCATGCCCGAAGCCCCCGCCGATCGCCTCGGCCCGCCCACCGGCGCCGATGCCGTGCCCGACGCTCATGGGCTGAACCTGTACGCCGCCGACCCCTGGCTGCGGCCGCTGCTGGGCCTGTACCTGCCGGCCGATCTGCTGGCCCATCTGGAGCCGCATCTGCACCGGCTGGGCGCCCTGGCCGGCGGCCAGCTGGATGCATGGGCCACCACCGCGGACCATAACCCGCCCACCCTGGCGCCCCGCACCCGTCGGGGCGAGGATGCCCAGCGCGTCGACTACCACCCGGCCTATCGTGCCATGGAACAGGTGGCCTTTGCCGAGTTCGGCCTGGCCGCCATGAGCCACCGGGGCGGCGTGCTGGGCTGGTCCACGCCCATGCCGCCGGCAGCGAAATACGCGCTGACCTATTTGTTCGTGCAGGCGGAATTCGGTCTGTGTTGTCCCTTGTCGATGACCGACAGCCTGGCCCGCACACTCCGCAAATACGGCAGCCCGGAACTCGTGGCGCGCTACCTGCCGGGGCTGACCGCCACCGACCTGGACGCGCTGCAACAAGGCGCGATGTTCATGACCGAACAAGGCGCCGGCAGCGACGTGGCCGCCACCGCCGTGGAAGCCACCGAGAATGCCGATGGCAGCTGGGCGCTGCATGGCGACAAGTGGTTCTGCTCCAACCCCGATGCCGGCATGGCGCTGGTGCTTGCGCGTCGCCGTGGTGGGCCGCTGGGCCACCGGGGCATTTCGCTGTTCCTGCTGCCGCGGGAACGCCCGAATGGCAGCCGCAACGCCTATCGCATCGTGCGGCTGAAGCCGAAACTCGGCACCCGCAGCATGGCCAGCGGCGAAATACGGCTGGAAGGCGCCACCGCCTTCCTCGTCGGCGACCCCGAGGCCGGCTTCCGGCAAATGGCCGACATGGTCAACAACTCCCGCCTGTCCAACGGCATGCGCGCGGCGGGCATGATGCGCCGCGCGGTGACCGAGGCGATGTTCGTGGCCCGGCACCGCATCGCCTTCGGCCAGACCATTGTGAACATGCCCCTCATGCAGCGCCAATTGCTGAAGCTGGCCGTACCGATGGAGCAGGCCCGCACCATGGTGCTGCAAACTGCGGAAGCCCTGCGTCGGAGTGACGCCGGCGAGCCGGACGCCTACAAGCTGCTCCGCATCCTGACGCCACTGTTGAAATTCCGTGCCTGCCGCGATGCCCGCAAAGTCACTGGCGACGCCATGGAGGTGCGCGGCGGCTGCGGCTACATCGAGGAATGGGCCGACCCGCGTTTGGTGCGCGACGCGCATCTGGGCAGCATCTGGGAAGGTACTTCCAATATCGTGGCGCTGGATGTGCTGCGGGCGGCGCAGCGGGAAGGCTCGCTGCCCGTGCTGGCGGCGCATATTTCTGCTTGTGCCGGCAATGCAGCGGAAGCCCCGGAACTGCCCGCCGCCCTCTCCCGCGCTGTGGCACTGACCCAGGCCGCCTTGCAAAACCCCGCCCTGGCTCGGCAGGCTGCCAGCGCCCTGTATCACCTGACCAGCGCCGCCGCGATGCTGTGGGAAGCGCGGCAGCTCAACATGCCAGCCCGGGCGGAACTGGCCCGGCTGGTGCTGCGCCACCGCGTGCTGCCACGCGACCCGCTGGCCAGCGAGGATGCCGGCGCCAGCGCCGAATTGCTCGGGCTGATGCTGGCAGCCTAGAGCACTATGCGCCCTGTCGGGTGCATTTCGTGCTCTATAACTATTTGAAAATAAAGTAAGAAATCCGTTCTGATGATTCGATCAGAACGGATATTGCTCTAGCTGCCCCGCGGCTTCAGGTGCCGGTCCACTCCGCCGGCTTCTTGGCCAAAAAGTTCTGCACGCCGTTGCGGAAGTCATTGCTGGTGAAGCACATGGTCACCAGGTCGTCGCCATCCACCTGGCGGGCGGCCAGGCGCAGGCGGCGCATGGCTTCCTTGCTGGCGCGCATGGTCAGCGGCGCATGGCCGGCAATCAGCGTGGCCAGTTCGCGGACGCGGGCCTGCAAGGCGGCATGGTCGGGCAGCACCTCGGAAACCAGGCCAATGGCGCGAGCCTCATCGGCTTCCACCAGGCGGGCGGTGTAGATCAAGTCCAGCACCTTGGCCGGGCCGAGCAACGCGGCCAGCCGGCCGTAATTCGCCATGGAAAGGCAGTTGCCCAGCGTTTTGGCGATGGGAAAGCCGAAGCGCATATTGGCGGCGGCAATGCGCATGTCGCACACCCCGGCAATGGCACCGCCACCCCCGGTGCAGGCGCCGGCAATCGCGGCGATGGTCGGCTTCGGGCATTGCTCCAGCGCCACCAGCACGGCGTCAATCCGGTGCTCGTAGGCCAGCGCATCCTCCGGCGTGCGGAACTCGCGGAACTGCGAAATATCGGTGCCGGCGGCAAAGGCCTTTTCCCCGGCGCCGGTAACAACCAGCACCTTCACCTTGGGGTCGTCGCCCACCGTCTCGGCAATTTCCTTCAGCCGGGCATACATCGGGAAGGTCATGGCGTTGCGTGCCTGCGGCCGGTTCAGCGTAATGGTGCCGATCCCGTCCGCGACCTCGTAGAGCAGTTCTTCCATGGGGCTGGTCCTTGCGTGGTGGGCAACCCTTGCCGGGGAAGCCGCATCGGGGCAAGTCTGCCAGCGCTTTCGGAAGGAACCTTGCCCATGCTGCCCTTGGCCCGCTTCACCGTGCTGGACCTCACCCGCGTGCGCTCCGGCCCCACCTGCGTCCGGCAGTTGGCCGACTGGGGCGCCAATGTCATCAAGGTTGAGGCGACCGAAGCGGTGGACACCGGTGGCGGCCTGGGCGGCGAGCGGCATGGACCAGACTTCCAGCACGTGCACCGCAACAAGCGCAGCATGACGCTGAATCTGAAGGACCCCGACGGGCTGAAGCTGTTCCACCGCATGGTGGCCCAGGCCGATGTGGTGGTGGAGAATTACCGCCCCGATGTGAAGGACCGCCTGGGCATCAATTTCGAGGCATTGTCGGCGGTGAACCCGCGCATCGTGCTGGGCAGCATCGGCGGCTTTGGCCAAACCGGCCCCTATGCCCGCCGCCCGGGCTTCGACCAAATCGCCCAGGGCATGGGCGGCATCATGTCTGTCACCGGGCTGCCGGGGCAGGGGCCCGTGCGCGCCGGTATCCCGGTGGCGGACCTCACCGCCGGCCTCTACTGCGCCATTGGCATTCTGGTGGCGCTGCTGGAGCGTGAGCAGACCGGCAAGGGCCGCTGGGTCCACACCAGCCTGCTGGAAGCCATGGTGGCGATGATGGACTTCCAGGCCACCCGCTGGACCATGAAGCACGACGTGCCCGGCCAGGCCGGGAACGACCACCCGACCACGGTGCCCACCGGCCTGTTCCGCACCAAGGACGGCTTGATGAACCTGGCCGGTGGCGGGCAGGAGATGTGGAACCGCATCGTCGAGACGCTGGGCATTTTCACTGAGGCGAAGGACCCCGACCTGGCCACCGACAAGCTGCGCGCTGCCAACCGGGAAAAGACCAACGGCGTGCTGCAGAAGGTGCTGGAGACCGACACCAGCGCCCGCTGGATTGAGAAGCTGAACAAGGCCGGCGTGCCGGCCGGCCCGGTCTATTCCATGGACCAGGTCTTCGCCGACGAACAAGTAAAGCATCTGGGCCTGGAATGGCCGGTGGAGCACCCGACGCTCGGCACGGTGAACCTGGTGCGTCACCCGACGAATATTGAGGGCGTGGCCAACCCGCGCCGCCCCACGCCGGAACGCGGCGAGCATACTGACGCCATCCTGGCCGAGTTCGGCGTGAGCCCCGAGGAAGTTGCCGCGCTGCGCAAAAAGGGTGCGATCTAGTCACGCGTCAGCCGCACCTCCACCTCGCGCGTCACATAGCCCCATTCGGCGGTGGCGCGCAGGCGGGCGAGTAGTTGGTCAAAGGCCACTTCATGCTCGGGCGCGAATTCGAACCAGGTGAGGAAATCGAACTCCCCTCCCTGGTCGCGGCAATGGATCAGCCGCCGGGCCACGGCCGGCAGGTATTCCAGCCCGATGGCGATATGCTGGCTCTGCTCCTCCAGCAGGGCGCGGCGGGCATCCTGCGCCAGGTCCCACCAGGCCTCGCTCTTGCTCATCGGAATCAGTGCGGCGCGGGTTGCCCCTGGCCGGCCCAGCCCTTGCTGCACCCCGGCCAGGCGAGCGCGCTCGACCTCGGCGGTGTAGCGCAGGTTGCTGTTGGCCACCCCGCGCAATTGCCAGGCACCGGGCGGCGGCACATCTGGCCCCTCATGCATCGCCAGCCGCGCCGCCTGCGGCAGCGAGGCACCGGCCAGGGCGGCAATGGCAGTGATCCGCCAGGGACCGGCCGTGCCGGCGGTGATGGCAATGGGGAGGGGCGTGGGCATATTCCATCCTAGCAAACCACGTGCCCAGCGAACCACGTGCCGCCGCGCACGCCACGTGCAGTCTTGACCCCGCCCCCGGCCTGGGCCAGCAATCTGCCATAGCAGTAGCAGAAGGCCCGCCCGAGCATGCGCATTACCTCGATCCGCGACGGCGTGGTGCCGATCGCCTCCGACATCGCCAACGCCTTCATCGATTTCTCCAAGATGACCGCTTCGGTCGTGGCGGTGACGGTGGAGGACGGCAACGGACATAGCGCCACCGGCTATGGCTTCAACAGCAATGGCCGCTATGCCCAGCCCGGCCTGCTGCGGGAACGCTTCATCCCCCGCCTGTTGGAAACGGCGCCCGCCGCACTGGAATATGGCGATGGCGGGCTGGAGCCGGCCGGCGGCTGGGCCGCCATGATGAAGAACGAAAAGCCCGGCGGCCATGGCGACCGCAGTGTTGCCGTGGGCGTGCTGGACATGGCGCTGTGGGACGCGGCGGCCAAGCTGGAAGGCGTGCCGCTGTGGAAGCTGCTGGCCATGCGCTATCGCCAAGGCCAGGCTGACGACAACGCCTGGGTCTATGCCGCCGGCGGCTACTACTACCCCGGCAAGGGCGTGGACGCGCTGGTGGAGGAAATGAAGCGCTACCTGGGCCTGGGCTACAGCGTGGTGAAGATGAAAATCGGCGGCGCCCCCGGCACCAGCGTGCGCGACGCACTGAAGGAAGACATCGCCCGGATTGAGGCCGTGTTGGGCCTGCTGGGCGGCGATGGCAGCCGGCTATGCGTGGATGTGAATGGCCGCTTCGGCCTGCATGCCGCCCTGGCCTATGCCGCCGCGCTGGAGCGCTACAAGCTGCGCTGGTACGAGGAACCGCTGGACCCGCTGGACTACAGCACCCACGCCACCCTGGCGGAACACTACCAAGGCCCCATCGCCACCGGCGAAAACCTATTCAGCATGCAGGATGCCCGCAACCTGATCCGCCATGGCGGCCTGCGGCCTGACCGGGATATCCTTCAGTTCGACCCGGCGCTGTCCTACGGGCTTGTGGAATACCTGCGCACGCTGACCATGATGGCCGAGCATGGCTGGAGCCCGCGGCGCTGTGTGCCGCATGGCGGGCATCAATTCGCGCTGAACATTGCGGTGGGGCTTGGGCTGGGCGGCAATGAAAGCTACCCGGAGGTCTTCGCGCCCTTTGGCGGCTTTGCGGATGCTACCCCGGTGCGGGAAAGCCGCATCCGCATGCCGGATGCACCGGGCATTGGCTTTGAACAGAAGTCCAATCTGTGGGCGGTGCTGAAGGACCTGTGAGCCGTTGGGGCCGGCCGGTGGCCGGCCCCGTTTCACAGCTTAGTTGTTCTGCTGCACCGCGCTGAGCAGCCAATGGCCGCCACGGGCGCGCACAAAGGTCCAGGTCTCGGTGGCCTGGGTGCGCTGGGTGGTGCTGCCCTCGGCCACGCTGTTATCGGCCACGCGGAAAGTGGCATCCAGCATGGTGAAGCGCATGGCCACCGTGGCGTATTCCCGGCCATTCTCGGCCCAGGCTTCGGCCAGATCGCCCTGCTCCAGCTTCACATCGCGGGTTTCATTGCGCAGGCCCTTGCTGGCCAGTTCCGCCAGATCATCGGCGAAGTACTGCACCATCTCGGGCGTGCACAGCGTTTGCAGGGCGCGCATGTCCTGCTTCGACCAGGCGGCGTTCACGCCCTGCATGGTCTGCTCGAAGCTTTGGAAATCAGCATCCGCAATGGCTACCGGCGCCTCCGCCGGCGTGGCACCGCCGCCATTGCCACCCTGGAGCGGGCCTTCCGCCATGCGCGGCATGGCATTGCCCGGCATGCCGGCCAAGGCCGGCTGCTGCGCGCCCATGCGGCGACGCAGGAAGCCCACCACCAGCCAGACCAGGCCGCCGATCAGCGCAACCTGCAGCAGCAGGCCGATAAAGCTGGCAAAGCCGAAGCCGCCGCCACCGAACATGCCATGGCCGAACAGCATGCCAGCCAAGCCCACGCCGATGAGGCCGCCCATCAAGCCACCCATCAACCCACCGCCAAACAGGCCGGGGCGGGGTGCCGCCTGCGGCGCCGCCGGGCGGGCGGCATTGGGCGCACCCACGCCGGGGCGGCTGGGTTCGGTCATGCTGCGTTCAACCGGGCGGGCCGGAGCGGGGGCGGTATTGGTGGCCGGCGGCGCGCTGTAGGTGCGGCTGCCGCGGCTGCCCGCAGAGCTGCCGCCGCCAGGCCGGGCATCAGCCAGCACGGGGGCCAGCGCCATGGCACCGGCGGTGACAGCCACGAGCAGAAGGGAAGGGCGACGCATGCGTTGGGATTCCTTGGGCATTCAACCGTGGGCAATATAGGCACGCATTGGCCACGTTGCGAGATGTTCATGTGTGAGCAAGTGTGACAGCCGGGTCGTCTGGCTATTCGGCAATTGTGCGCGGCTTCGGGGGCGTGTTAGACCGTCAGCGTTCATGCCCCATTGCGATTGTCCCGAACTGCGGCGGTTTGCGCTGCGCTTCCGGCCTGCTGTGTTGCGCTTGGCCATGTCTGTCTCGCCCGCGCCTGCCATTCCTGGCCCGGCGGCGGGCCTGCTTCTGGAGTATCCTGTTTGAAGCTCTCCCCTCAGCAGGTCGCGGCTGCCAAGGCCCGCGGTTTCGTCATGTTTCCCGCCACGCGCAGCCAAATTGACCGCATGACCATGCAGCGCCGGGTGTTTGACGTGGATGGCAGGCCGCATCTGGTTTCCCGCGATGGGCTTTACTTTGAAACCCATGCCACGCTCGCCCCGGTTATTGCCGATGTGGTTGAGATGGCACCCCCGCCAGTAGCCGAGCCGCCCCCGGCGCTGCCGGTTGCCGCCCCGGTGGTGGAAGCCGCCGCCGCCGTGCCGGCGCCCGAACCCGCCGCCCCCGAGGCCCAGCCTGACGCCGAGCCCACCACCGCCCGCCCGTTGCGCCGCCGCCTGACCAAGCCCGATTCCGGCCCGGTTGAGGGGATGCTGACATTGACTGCCCCGCCCGATGAGGGCGAGGCGCCGCGCAAGCCGGTGCGCCGCCGCGCCATGGCCGCCCGCGTGGCGGAACCGACGCTGCACGCCGAACCGATGGCCGAGGCCGAGGGACCGGCGCGTGAACCCGAAGCCCGGCCGGCCATTCGCCGGCTTTGGCAGGGTGAACAGCCGCGCTGGCAAGTGGCCGGCGCGATGCGTCGCGGCCGCACGCCGCGCGACTAGAGCACTATGCGCCCTGACGGGCGCATTTCGTGCTCTGTAACTATTTGATACCAAAGCAAGAAACCCGTTCTGATAATTCCATCAGAAAGGATATTGCTCTAATGTTGGGCCGTACGCCGCGCGCGTGTAGGCCCGCCGGCTACTCGGGCTTCATTCCGGCGGCATCGGCCAGCCCGGTCATCAGGCTACGTTGTTCCGCCACGAAGCGGCCAAAGGCCTCGCCCTCCAGCAGCGCCGGCTCGGCGCCCACATCCGCCAGCCGGGCAATAACCTCGGGCTGGGCCAGGGCATGGCGCAGCGCTGCATGCAGGCGCCCCAGCACTGCCGCAGGGGTACGGGCCGGGGCATACAGAGCAATCCATTCCGTCAGCGCGAAGCCGGGCAGGGCTTCCGCCACGCTCGGCACCTGCGGCAGCACCGCCATGCGCCGTTCCGAGGACACCGCCATGGCGCGCAGCCGCCCACCCTGCACCAGCCCCACGGCGCTGGGTGTGGTGGCGAAGTTCAGCAGGGTTTCCCCGGTCACCACCGCCATGGCGCCGGTGCTGCCACCCCGGTAGGCCACCGCCTCTCCGCGAATGCCGATGCGTTGCAGGAAATACAGCCCGGCGAAGTGCGAGGCACTGCCCACCCCGGCCACAGCATAATGCAGCGGCACCGGCTGGCGGCCCAGCGCGGCAATGTAGTCGGCCAGCGTCTCGGCGCGCTCGGTCGGCGGCACCACCAGCAGCAGCGGCATCACGCTCAGCCGCGCCACCGGCTCGAAATCGGCCAGGTAGTCGAAGGCCAGATGCGGGTGCAGCTTGTGCCGCACCACAAAGGCCGAGGCATCGGCCATCAGCGTGTAGCCATCCGGCGCGGCCTGGGCCACCACCTGGCCACCATGGGTGCCACCACCGCCTGAGCGGTTTTCAATCAACACCTGCTGGCCCAGAACCTGGGCCATGGGCGCTGCCATCAGCCGGGCGGTGGTATCGGCGCCACCACCCGGGCCAAACACCACAATCAGGCGGATGGGTCGGTCGGGGAATGGCTGTGCCTGGGCGCCGGCCGAGGCAAACAGCAGAAGGAGAAGCAGCGCGCGCAGCATTTTACTTGTCCGCCAGCCAGGCGCGGATTTCGGCATTGTGCTCGCCCAGGTCCGGCGCGCGGCGACGTACCGTGGCGGGGGTTCCAGCCAGGCGCACCGGCGGGCGCAGCGCCTTCAGCGTGCCGCGCTCGGGGTCCTCGAATTCCAGCACCATCTGCCGCGCCTGGGCCTGCGGATGCCCCAGGGCTTCGTCGTAGGACAGCACCGGCTCGCTCGGAATGCCGGCCTTGCCCATTGCGTCCAGCCAGTGCTGCGTATCGCCCTTCACCAACTCGGCCTGGATCAACGGAATCAGCACAGCGTTATTCGCCACACGCTGGGCGTTGCTGGCAAAGCGCGGGTCGTCGCGCAGCTCCGGCCGGCCAATGATGCCGCAGAGTGCCTGGAAGAACTTCTCCTTGCTCGCCCCCAGCGTCAGCCAGCCATCGCGGGTCTTGAACACGCGATAGGGCGCGCTGCCACGATGCAACTGGCCCATGCGCGCCGGCTTGGTGCCATGCGTCAGCACATGCGCGGCCTCATACACGCCCAGCGAAATGCCAGCCTCCAGCAGAGATTGGTCGATATGCTGGCCTTCCCCGGTGCGGTGCCGGGCCTGCAGCGCGCCCAGCACGGCAATGGCGCTGTACATGCCGGCGGTGACATCGGTGATGGCAATGGGCAGGCGGTAGGGTTCGCCATCGGGCGGACCATTGCCGGCCATCAGGCCCGACATGCCCTGGGCCATCATGTCCAGCCCACCATGCCCGGCCCAAGGGCCGGTCTGGCCGAAGCCGGAAATGGAGCAATAGATCAGCCGCGGGTTTTCCGCCCGCAGCACATCATAGCCCAGCCCCAGTTTTGCCAGGGTGCCGGGGCGGAAATTCTCCACCAGCACATCGGCGCGGGCGGCAAGCTGGCGCACCATGGCCACGTCATCCGGGTTCTTCAGGTCGGCGGTGATGCTGCGCTTGTTGCGGTTCCACACGCTGAACGGCGCGCCGCGCCCCTCCACGAAGGGCGGCATGCGGCGCGCATCGTCGCCGCCATCCGGGCGCTCCACCTTGATGACATCGGCGCCCATGTCGCCCAGCAGCATCGTGCAGTAGGGGCCGGAGAGAAAATTGGTCAGGTCCAGTACCAGCAGGCCATCAAGCGCACCACTCATCATCGTCTCCTCCGCGTTTTCAGGGCGGAGTAGAACGCGGCCGGCGCAGGCTGGCAATCAGCCCAGCCTCGGCGTCAGTAGGGCCGCTCGCCCATCACATTGCCGGGCGGACCATAGTGGCAAACCAGCACATCCTGCCCCCGCCCCCGGGCAAAGCCGCAGCCCAGGGTGGTGGTGCCACGCCAAACCATTTGGCTGTAATGCCCCACATCCACCCAGTTGCCGGTGGAGGAAACCGCCGGGAAGGTGCCGTTGACGAAGTGCCGGCGCTCATTGCCCCACAGGTCAACCAGCTGGGTCAGCGAGTAGGCCCCGGCCGTGCCCATCGCCAGGTTCTCGCCGGAACCGCTGTGCTGCATCCGGCCCAGCCCGGCCAGGTGAACCGCCCAGCGTTGCGCCGCCTCGGCCAGCGGGGCAGACCAGCGCAGCGGCGGCAAGGCCAGGGCGGTGCGATAGCGGTTATGCGCCGCCAGCAATTCCTGCGCGGCGCGAGGCTCCGGCGTCGCGGCAGCCGGCTGGTTGAGCAGCCCCAGCGCCAGCAGCGCCAGCGCCCCGATTTTGGCCATTCGCGGCATCATTCCTGCAATCTCCACCCAGCGGTTTCACGCGGGCCGGGCAGGGCGTCGTACCAGGGCTTCCTGGCAAACAGATGGCAGCGCCGCGTTCAGCCCTGCGGCACCATGCGGCCCAGGCGACGCCCACCGAAGACATGCACATGGAAGTGCGGCACTTCCTGGCCACCTTCGTCGCCCATATTGGTCAGCAGGCGGTAGCCGCGCGGCTCCAGCCCCTCGGCCTTGGCCACCTGGCCCACCAGCCGCCAGAAGCCGGCAATCTCCGCGTCGGAAGCCTCGGTGTGGAAATCGGCGGCGCTGACGAAGCGACCCTTCGGCACCACCAGCACATGCACCGGAGCCTGCGGGTTGATGTCCCGGAAGGCCAGCGCATGCTCGCTTTCCGCCACCTTCTGGCACGGGATTTCCCCGCGCAGGATGCGGGCAAAAATATTGGCGTCGTCATAGGGCGGCAGGCCGGAAACGGACATGCGGGGGCTCTCCCTCAGGGCAGCTTGGTGGTCTTGGCCGCGCGAATGATGCCCTTGGGCCGCGCCGCCTTTTCAGCAATGCCGCTGATGCCTTCGCGGCGCTGCAACTCGGCCCATACCTCGGCGGGCTGGATGCCGGCATTCACCCACACCACAATCAGATGGTACAGCAGGTCGGCGCTTTCGCTCACCGTGCCTTCATGGTGGCCCAGCGTCGCCTCGATGACGCATTCCACCGCTTCCTCGCCCAACTTCTGCGTCACCTTGGCGGTACCGCGCGCCATCAGGCGGGCACTGTGCGAGCCTTCCACATCGCCAGCCACGCGCCGGCTTTCTACGGTTTGCCACAGCCGGTCCAGCACATCCGGCCCGGCGCCCACGGTGCTGATCTCCAGCGGCCGCAGCACCCGGGCCTCGGCCAGGGCCAGGGCGCGGGGTACGCGCTTGGTGGCCTTGGGCTTGGCCTTCAGCACGGCCTTCACCTTGGCCTTGGGCTTGGCTTTAGTCTTCGCCTTGGCTTTCGCCTTGGGCTTGGTGTCCTTGGCCATGGTGTCAGGCGGCCTTCAAGGCTGGGGGTAGGGGGCGCACCGGCAGGCCGGCAGCGGCCAGCGCCGCCTTGGCATCGCCAATGGAGAATTGCCCATAATGAAACACGCTGGCGGCCAGCAGGCCGGTGGCACCAACCTTGGCGCCTTCCACAAAGTGCTCCACGCTGCCAACGCCGCCCGATGCCACCAGCGGCAGCCGAATGGCGGCGCGGACGGCGCGCAGCATGTCCAGGTCAAAGCCGGCCTTGGTGCCGTCGCGGTCCATGCTGGTCAGCAGAATCTCGCCGGCGCCCAGGCTTTCCATGCGGGCGGCCCAGGCCACGGCGTCTATGCCGGTGGGGTTGCGGCCACCATGGGTGAAGATTTCCCACCGCCCCTCGGCCACCTTGCGGGCGTCAATCGCCACCACAATGGCCTGGCTGCCAAAGGCCTCGGCGGCGCGGCGCACCAAATCGGGGTCGGTCACCGCCGCGCTATTGATGCTGGCCTTGTCGGCACCAGCCAGCAGCAGGCGGCGCACATCCTCAACGCTGCGGACGCCGCCGCCAACGGTGAGGGGAATGAACACCTCGGCGGCGGTGCGACTTACCACGTCATACATGGTGGCGCGGTTTTCATGCGTGGCGCCGATATCAAGAAAGGTGATCTCGTCGGCACCTTCGCGGTCATAAGCGCGGGCCTGCTCCACCGGATCGCCGGCGTCGCGCAGGGCCACGAAGTTCACGCCCTTGACGACGCGACCTTCCTTTACATCCAGGCAGGGAATGACACGCAGGGCGAGCACTGGATCACCTGATGATTTGTCGGTTGGGCACGGTGCCACACCATGCGGCCCGTGCCATGCAGACAAACCCCCCCGCGGTCAAGCACCCATCAGGCCGCGCCGCGCTTGGCGTCCAGGCTGAAGGGACCAGCGCCAGCCACGGTGAGGTAGAGGAAGACGAAGCTGTACAGCGCCGCCAACTCGCCACCGTTCAAAATCGGGTAGAAGCCGCGCGGGTAGTGCGCCATGAAATAGGCCACGGCGGTGAAGCCCGAGGCAAGGAAGGCGGCCGGGCGGGAGAACAGGCCCAGCACCAACAGCACGCCACAGGCCAACTCGATCACGCCACTGAACCACAGCAGGTTGCCAAACTGCACCCCGGCTGCACGCGGGCCAGGGAAGTTGAACATCTTGACGCAGCCATGCTGCAACAGCAGCAGGCCGGACATGAAGCGCAACAGGCTGAGCAGCCGGGGCTGCCAGGCGGCAAGGGTGGCATTCATGGTGAAGCTCTCCGTTTTCATGGGCCGGGCTGGTGCCCGGCGCGAAACGAAGGCTTAGCGGTTATCCCCGCGCCAAGGCCAGCGCTTCGGCGGGATTCACCCTACCGTCATACAGCGCCCGGCCGATGATCACGCCCTCAATGCCTTCGCTGGCCAGCGGCGCCAGCGCGGCCACATCGGCAATGGAGGCAACGCCGCCCGAGGCGATGACCGGCAGCGAGACCGCCTTGGCCAAGGCCAGCGTGGCATCCACATTCACCCCGCCCAGCATGCCGTCGCGGTCAATATCGGTGTAGATGATGGCGGCAGCACCAGCATCCTCGAAGCGACGGGCGAGATCCACGGCGCTGACATCCGAAACATCGGCCCAGCCCTCGGTCGCCACCATGCCGCCCTTGGCATCAATGCCCACCGCCACCCGGCCCGGAAAGGCGCGGCAGGCGGCGCGGGTAAAGGCCGGGTCCTTCAGCGCGGCCGAACCGAGGATGACGCGGGTAAGCCCCGCCCCCAGCCAGGCTTCCACCGTGGCCATGGTGCGGATGCCGCCACCCAACTGCACCTGCTGGCCCGGAATGGCCTTCAAAATGGCCTCCACCGCCAGCGCATTGGCCGGCTTGCCGGCAAAGGCGCCGTCCAGGTCCACCACATGCAGCCATTCAAACCCGGCCTGGCGCCAGGCCAGCGCCTGAGCGGCGGGATCGGCGCCATACACGGTAGCTTGGTCCATCTCGCCACGCTTCAGCCGCACCACCTGGCCAGCCTTGAGGTCGATGGCGGGGTAAAGGGTCAGTGCCATGGCTACGCGCTTTCGCCCATCAACTTGTCGGTGCTGCGGCCCCGGCCTGGTTCCAGCAGCTTGAAGAAGTAATGCCCGGCCACGGTCTGCCCGGCCACGCGGGCATAGGCCGGGTGGGTGCCCCAGCGCTGATAGCCCATCACCTCAAACAGCGTGATGGCGGTGGATTGCGTGGCCCGCACGTCCAGGTTCAGCACCCGCAGCCCCTGGGCGGCGGCGCGCTCCTCCACCCGGGCCACCAGCAGCCGAGCCAGGCCATGGCCACGGGCATAGGGGGCAATGTAAGCGTGGGTCAGCTGGCCACCAAAGGCCTGGGCTTCATTGTTGCGCGGCGGTTTCACCAGTTGCGCGCTGCCCACCACAATGCCGTCCAGCCGGGCCAGGAACAGCTCGCGCTCCGGCACCAGCAGCACACCGCGGAAATGCCGTTCCAGCGCGGTGCGGCCCTGCGGCTCCACCCAGCCGAAGCCACCACTTTCAATAATCGCGGCGTCGGTCGCTTCGCACAGCTCGGCCATGTCGTGGTCGCTGATGGCGGTGACGAGTTCCACCGTCTGCACATGCGCCGGGGCGGTGCTGCTCATGGGGTCCACCGCAGAAAATTGGCCAGGATGCGCAGGCCCACGGTCTGGCTCTTTTCAACGTGGAATTGCGTACCGGCGATATTGCCCCGCGCCACCATGGCCACAACCGGGCCGGCATAGTCGGTGGTGGCAATGGTCTCAGCCGGCAGGCCGCCAGCCAGGGCGTAGGAATGCACGAAGTAGCCGTATTCCCCGGGCGCAATGCCGGCCAGCAGCGGGTGGGCGCCCGCAGCGGGAAAGTCGAGGCTGTTCCAGCCCATTTGCGGCAGTGGCAGGGCGGTGCCATCGGCGCTGCGCGGGTCCATGGGCGCAATCTCGCCGCTGATCCAGCCCAGGCCAGGGGTTACGCCATGCTCCAGGCCCCGCTCGGCCATAATTTGCATGCCAACGCAAATGCCCAGCAGGGGCGTGCCGGCGGCCACGCGCTGATGCAGCGTGGCGACCATGCCGGGCAGCGCCAGCAACCCGCCCATGCAGGCGGCAAAGGCACCCTGCCCGGGCAGAATGATACGGTCGGCAGCGGCAACCTCGGCAGCGTCGCGCGTCACGCTGGCGGCAATGGCCATGCCGGTGCCCTCGGCGGCGCGGTCCAGCGCCCGCAGCACGCTGGCCAGGTTGCCCGAGCCGGGATCAACCACCGCAATGGTCATGGGCTTGCTCATGCCGCGGCATCCACCAGGCGTTGCGTGGCGCTGGCCTCATCCGGCGCGGCCACCAGGCCGGCGGGGGTCCAGCCCTGCCGGGCCAAGGCCCAGCGGCGAATATCCTGCGCGTGAAAACCCAGCAGCAGCGCCAGCCCCAGGCTGGCCCAGGGCGAAGCAAGCGCCGCCAGCACCGTGGCCAAGGTCACGGCCAGCGCCGGCAGCCACAGATGCTGCGCCAAAAACCACAGCGGCCCGAATAGCGCCGCCGGCCAGCAAAACGCCTCCGGCAGCAGCAGCGGCGCCGCTTCAGGGTTGGCGGCGGGCGGGGTGTACACGGTGAAGACGCGCATCACGCCTCCAGCACGCCCTTGGTGGAGGGCACCGCCTCCGGGGCGCGGGGGTCGATCTCCAGCGCCATGCGCAGCGCCCGGGCCAGGGCCTTGAAGCAGGCCTCGGCAATATGGTGGGCGTTGGTGCCGGCCTTCAGCGTCACGTGCAGGGTCAGCCCGGCATTGAAGGCGAAGGCGCGGAAGAATTCCTCGAACAGCTCGGTATCCATCTCCCCCACCTTGTCGCGGGTGAAGGGCACCTGCCAGGCCAGGAAGGGCCGGCCGGAGATATCCAGCGCGGCTTCGGCCAGGGCTTCGTCCATGGGAATCACGGCACTGCCGTAGCGGCGGATGCCGCGCTTGTCGCCCAGCGCCTGCTTCAGGCACTGGCCGAGCACAATGCCCACATCCTCCGTGGTGTGGTGGAAGTCGATATGCAGGTCGCCCTTGGCGGCCACCGTCAGGTCCAGCATGGCGTGCTTGGCCAGGGCGGTGAGCATGTGGTCCAGGAAGCCGATGCCGGTCGCAAGGCTGCTGCGCCCGGTGCCATCAAGCACCATGGTTGCCTGGATATCGGTTTCGGCCGTGCTGCGGGAGACCGTGGCGCGGCGGGGGATGAGGGCCTGCATGGGCGGTGGAATACGCCCCTGGGCCGGGCTTCGCCACCCCCTGTTGCGGCTGGCCGCACCCGGCCAGTTTTGGCAGGCCGCACCCAACCCGTTGCGGCTGGCCGCACCAACCCGTTGCGGCAAGGCGCGGCATGCCCCACATCAGGGGCCATGAACACGACCTCTCATGATCCGCTCGGCTGGCACGGCACCACCATTCTGTGTGTGCGCAAAGGCAATCAGGTCTGCATGGCCGGAGACGGCCAGGTCTCGCTGGGCCAGACCGTGGTGAAGGGCAATGCCCGCAAAGTCCGCCGCATTGCCCAGGGCAAGGTGCTGTGCGGCTTCGCCGGCGCCACCGCCGACGCTTTTACGCTTTTAGAACGCCTGGAAACCAAGCTGGAACGCTTCCCCGACCAACTGGAGCGCGCCTGCGTGGAACTGGCCAAGGATTGGCGGACCGACCGCTACCTGCGCCGGCTGGAAGCCCTGCTGGCCGTGGCCGACCACAAGCGCAGCCTGCTGCTGACCGGCCAGGGCGATGTGCTGGAGCCCGAGGACGCCGTCATCGGCATCGGCAGCGGCGGCAATTACGCCCTGGCCGCCGCCCGCGCCCTGCTGCCGGTGGAAGGGCTTTCCGCCGAGGAAATCTGCCGCCGCGGCATGCAGATCGCGGCCGGTATCTGCGTCTACACCAACGGCAACGCCATCTTCGAAACCCTGGAAAGCGTCTGATGGAAGCGGTGAACCTCTCCCCCCGGGAAATCGTCTCGGAGCTGGACCGCTACATCGTCGGGCAGAACGACGCCAAGCGCGCCGTGGCCATTGCCCTGCGCAACCGCTGGCGCCGGCAGCAACTGCCCGAAGGCATCCGCGAGGAAGTTGTCCCCAAGAACATCCTGATGATCGGCCCGACCGGCTGCGGCAAGACCGAGATCGCCCGCCGCCTGGCCCGGCTGGCCCAGGCGCCCTTCCTGAAGGTGGAGGCAACCAAGTTCACCGAGGTTGGCTATGTCGGCCGCGACGTGGAAAGCATCATCCGCGACCTGGTTGAGGTCAGCATCACCCAGCTGCGCGAAGCCGCCCGCAAGGGGGTACAAGCCCGCGCCGAGCTGGCCGCCGAGGAACGCCTGCTGACCGCCCTGGTGGGCGAGGGCGCCAGCGGCGAGACCCGCATGAAATTCCGCAAGATGCTGCGCGAGGGCCAGTTGGAGGCCCGCGACGTGGAGGTTCAGGTGGCCGACACCAGCGGCGGCATGCCGATTGGCATGATGGACCTGCCCGGCCAGCCGCCGCAGATGCAGAACATGCAGGAGATGTTCGCCAAAATGTTCGGCGGCCGCAGCAAAGCCCGCAAGATGAGCGTGGCTGAAGCGCGCCTCGCCCTGACCAAGGAAGAAGCCGACAAGCTTCTGGACGCCGAGGCGCTGACCCGCGAGGCGGTGCTGAATGCCGAGAACAATGGCATCGTCTTCCTCGACGAGATCGACAAGATTGCCCGCAGCAGCGACGCCGGCGTGCGCGGCGGCGACGTAAGCCGCGAGGGCGTGCAGCGCGACCTGCTGCCGCTGATCGAGGGCACCACCGTCACCACCAAGCATGGCCCGGTGAAGACCGACCATATCCTGTTCATCGCCTCGGGCGCCTTCCACCTCTCCAAGCCCAGCGACCTTTTGCCGGAATTGCAGGGCCGCCTGCCCATCCGCGTCGAACTCAACGCCCTGACCCGCGACGATTTCCGCCGCATCCTCACCGAGCCGGAACACAGCCTGGTGCAGCAATACGTCGCGCTGCTGGGCACCGAGGGCGTGACGCTCGACATCACTACCGACGCGGTGGACGCCATTGCCGAGTTGGCCGCCGATATCAACGCCCGGGTGGAAAACATCGGCGCCCGGCGCCTGGCCACGGTGCTGGAGAGGCTGCTGGAGGAAATCTCCTTCAGCGCCAGCGACAAATCCGGCGAAAGCATCCGGGTGGATGCCGGCACGGTGCGCGACAAGGTGGCGCCACTGGCCGCCAGCACGGATCTCAGCCGGTACATCCTGTGAGCCTGACCGTCGCCAGCCTGCCGGAGGAAGCCCTGGCCGAGCTGCGGGCGGCGGCGGCAGTGCTGGACCATCCCTCGCTGGCGGTGCGGCTGGCCGGCATGGTCGGGCAGTCGGTGGAGGCGCTGAAACGGCAGCTGCCGGGCATGATGCAGCGCGGGCTGGACAAGGCGGTGCGCCGGGCGCTGGAAGCGGCCATGCAGGCGGCGCTGAAAAGCGAGCCGGTGCGCGAGCAAAGCTGGCTGCATCGCGGCATGATCGCGGCCTCCGGCATGGCGGGCGGCGCCTTTGGCCTGCCCGGCACGCTGGTGGAACTGCCCATTTCCACCACGCTGCTGCTGCGGCAAATCGCCGGCATCGCCGCCGAGGCGGGCGAGGATCTCAGCCAGCTTTCCACCCAAGCCGAGTTGCTGAAGGTGTTCGCCCTGGGCGGCGACGCCCCGGCGGATGACGAGGCCGAGGCCGGCTATTTCGCCGTGCGGCTGGCCCTGGCGGAAACCCTGAAGGGCGCCGTGGGCAAGAACCTCATCGGCTTCCTGCCGGGCTTCCTGGGCGCGGTGGCGGCGCGGTTTGGCGCGCCAGTGGCGCTGAAGCTTTCCGCCCAGGCGGTGCCGCTGGTGGGCGCAGCGGCCGGGGCTGCGGTGAACCTGGCCTTCCTGGAGCATTTCCGCGCCGTGGGCCGGGCGCATTTCACCGTGCGCCGGCTGGAACGCCGCTACGGCGCCGCACTGGTGCGGGCGGCCTGGCCAAATCGATAAGACTAGGACGGTAGGGCTCAGCCCAAGCCAAAGGCCCGGGCGAGTTGGAAGGTGACCAGCGCCGCCGTATAGGCCAGGGCGAGCATGTAGCCGAACAGAAACCACATCCAACGCCAACTGCCGGTCTCGCGCTTCACCACGCTCAGCGTGGCGGCGCATTGCGGGGCAAACACGTACCAGGCCAGCAGTGCCAGCGCGGTGGCAATTGACCATTTGCCTGCCAACAGGCTGCCCAATTGCTCGGGCGCTTCCTCGGCATTCTCAATGGCGTACACCGTGCCCAGCGCCGCCACGGCAACCTCGCGCGCCGCCATGCCGGGTATCAGCGCCACGCCGATCTGCCAGTTGAAGCCAATCGGCGCCAATACCGGCTCCATGGCGTGGCCAATCTGCGCCGCCAGGCTGTACTCAATGGCCGGCTGGGTGGCGCCTTCCGGCGGGCGCGGCACGGTAGCCAGCACCCATATCACGCACATCATGGCCAGAATGGTGGTGCCGGCCCGGGTCACGAAGATCAGCCCGCGCTGATACAGCCCCTGCAGCACGTTGCGTGCATCGGGCCGCTTGTAGTCCGGCAACTCCAGCATGAAGGGCTCGGGCGCCGCGCCCTGGAACACCAGGCGCTTGAGCAGGAAGGATACCGCCAGGGCCGAGCCGATGCCGGCGCCATACAGGCCAAACATCACCAACCCCTGCAGGCTCAGCACCCCAGCCACGGTACGGTCCGGGATAAAGGCGCCGATGATGAGGGTATAGACCGGAATGCGGGCTGAGCAGGTCATCAGCGGCGCCACCAGAATCGTCGCCAACCGGTCGCGCCGGCTGTCGATGACACGGGTGCTCATGATGCCGGGCACAGCGCAGGCGAAGGAGGAGAGCAGCGGGATGAAGGCGCGGCCATGCAGCCCGGCGCCACCCATGATCTTATCCATCAGGAAGGCGGCCCGGCTCATGTAGCCGAAATCCTCCAGCAGCAGGATGAACAGAAACAGCACCAATATCTGCGGCAGGAAGACCAGCACGCTGCCCACGCCGCCAATCAAACCCTCATGCACAAAGCTTTTCAGCAAGCCGTCGGGCAGCAGCGTATCGGTGTATCCACCCAGCGCATCAAAGCCGGCCTTGATGAGTTCCATCACCGGCGCCGCCCAGGTGAACACCGCCTGGAACATCAGGAACAGCACGGCCAGCAGAATGGCCAGCCCTGCCACCGGATGCAGCAGCACGCGGTCCAGCCGGGCGGTGGTGGTATTGGGCTCGGCCGGCAGGCGCACGGCGGCGCGTAGAATGCGGTCGGCCTCCTTCTGCAAGGCGCGCACCCCGGCGGCATCAGGCTCGCTCCAGCCGGCGGCGATGTTGGGCTGATGCGGCAGCGCCAGGGCCTGGTCGATCTTCTCCAGCAGCGCCTGGGTGCCACCACGGCGCACCGCCACCGAGGTTACCACCGGCAACCCCAACTCGGCTTCCAGCCGGGGCAGGTCGATCTCAATGCCCCGGTGCCGGGCGATATCGGCCATGTTCAGCGTCAGCAGCATGGGCTGGCCAGTGCGCTTTATCTCCAGCACCAGCCGCAGGCATAGCCGCAGGTTGCTGGCATCGCCCACGCACACAAACAGGTCTGGCGGCGCCTCGCCGGCCAGCCGGCCCAGCACGGCGTCGCGCGTCACCACCTCGTCGGGGCTGCGGGCGCGCAGCGAATAGGTGCCGGGCAGGTCCAGCAGCATCACCTGCTGCCCGGCCGGGGTTTCCAGCGCGCCTTCCTTGCGTTCCACGGTCACGCCCGGGTAGTTCGCCACCTTCTGGCGGCTGCCGGTCAGCGCGTTGAACAGCGCGGTCTTGCCGCAATTCGGCCGGCCCACCAGGGCCACGCGCAGGCCCCTGGCGGCCGGGGTCAGGTCGGTCATTGGTTCAGTCCAGGGCTTCCAGCAGCACCGCCGCGGCCTCGCGCCGGCGCAGCGCAATGGTAACGCCGTCCACCCGCACCGCGATGGGGTCGGCGCCGAACAGGCCCTGGTGCAGCAACTCCACCGTGGCGCCTTCCACGAATCCCAGTTCCAGCAGGCGGCGCTCCATTTCCTCGGCCGGCAGGCTGCCGGCCAGCGGCTGCACTGCACGAATACGACCCCGGAAACCAAGCGGCGCGGCGCCAAGATGCGCGGGCAACTGGTTCATCGGCCGGCTTGGCAGCGGATACGACAAGGCATGGGTAGCGGACATGCGGCCCCTCCGGGGCGTTGGTCCCGGCAGTTAATGCGAATGGCTTGCAATTGCAAGCACCCCTCAAAGACGTGGGCCAGACTGGCCGCTTGGCGCCGCCACGGCAAGGGCGGCGCCAAGGGATTTGATCAGCCCTGCCTTGCGCCCCGGGCGCTGGCAGGCCGGCCGAACAGGTCGATCATGGCCGGGAACACTACCAGGATGAAGAGCGGCAGCACCGTGGTACCGCCCACCACCACCACCGCCAGTGGCTTTTGCAGGTCGCTGCCTATGCCGGTAGCAATCGCTGCCGGCAGCAGCCCCACCATGGCGGCCAGGCAGGTCATCATAACCGGGCGCATTCGGTCCACCCCGGCCTGGTCCAGCGCGGCGCGCCAGGGCATGCCCTCGGCGCGCAGGTGGTTGAAATGCGACAGCAGGATGATGCCCTCCATGACCGTGATGCCGAACAGCGCCAGGAAGCCAATGGCCGCTGGCACCGAAAAGTGCAGGTCCATCAAATCCAGCGCCGTGACCCCGCCGATGCAGGACAGCGGCAGCAGGCCGAAGATCAACAGCGTGTCGCGCAGGCTGGAGAATTGCACGTAGAGCAGCACCCCGATGAGCGCGAGCGCCACCGGCACCACCACCTTCAGCCGCTCGATCGCGTCCTTCAGGTTGCGGAACTCACCCACCCATTCCAGCCGGTAGCCGGGCGGCAGCGGCACATTGGCCACCACGCGGTTCTCGGCTTCCTGCACCGCGCTTTGCTGGTCGCGCCCACGCACCGAGAATTTCACCGGCACGTAGCGGCTGGAATCCTCGCGGTAGATGTAGCTGGCACCGGTGACGAGGGTGATATCCGCCACATCCCCCAGCGTCGCGCCCGAGGTGGCGTTGACCGGAATGCGGGCAATGGCGTCGCGCCCCTGCCGATACGGCGCGGCCGGCCGGACCGAGATGGCGAAGTTGCGGTCGCCCCCCGGCTCATACAGGCGCGAGGCTTCCTGCCCGCCAATGGCGGTTTGGATGACGCTGTTGATATCCGCCACCGCCAGGCCGTAACGGGCGGCGCGGGCACGGTCGATACGGATGGACAAGGTGGGTTGGCCCAGGGTGCGGAAGGCGGCCAGGTCGGTAATGCCCTGCACCTGCTCCATTTCGTGCCGCACCTGCTCGGCCAGCCGGGTCAGCACATCCAGCTCGGGGCCAATCACCTTCAGCGCATTGGCGCCCTTCACGCCCGAGGCAGCCTCCTGCACGTTGTCCGAGATGTACTGGCTGAAGTTGAAGTCCACGCCCAGGAACTCACGCTGCAACCGGGCCTGGATCAGGCTCACCAGCGCATCCTTGGTGGGGGCGGTGGTCCATTGGTCCTGTGGTTTCAGCGGCACGAAGAACTCGGCGTTGAAGAAGCCGGCGCTGTCGGTGCCATCATCCGGCCGGCCCTGCTGGCTGGTGATGGTGATCACCTCGGGGAATTCCAACAGCGCAGCGCGCATGCGGTTGACGTAGTTGTTGCCTTCCTCCAGCGAAATGGTCGCCGGCATGGTGGCGCGCATCCAAATGCTGCCTTCCTCCAGCGTGGGCAGGAACTCACCGCCCAGCCGGCCGAATTGCAGCACCGCCACCAGCAGCAGCACGCCCGAGACACCAATGGTGCCAACCCGCCGCCGCATGGCCAGGCCGTACCAGCTTTGGTGCACCCGGCCCATCCAGCGGACGATGGGCATGATCTTTTCCTGCGTTTCGTCCCGGAACAGCGCGCCGGCCAGGGCCGGGGCCACGGTGAAGGTGGCGAACAGCGCGCCGCCAATGGCGTAGGCATAGGTCTTGGCCATGGGGCCGAAGATGCGGCCCTCGATTCCGCCCATGGTGAACAGCGGGATGAAGGCGGCCACGATGATGAGCGCCGAGAAGAAGATGGCGGTGGAAACCTCTCCCGAAGCGCGCTGCACAATCAGCGGCACGCCCGAAAGGCCGCGGCTGGCGGTAGGCGGGCCGGCCACCCCGGAATGGCGCATGTGCAAATGCCGGTACACGTTTTCCACCATGATGACGGTGGCATCCACCAGCAGGCCGAAATCGAGGCTGCCCAGGCTCAGCAGGTTGGCGCTTTCACCGCGCAACAGCATCACCACCACGGCGGTGAAGAAGGCGAAGGGAATGGTGGCGCCCACCACAATGGCGCCGCGCAAATCCCCCAGGAACAACCACTGGATGAAGACCACCAGGGCAATGCCCATGATGATGTTCTTCACCACATGGTGGGTGGTCACATCCACCAGTTCCTTGCGGTCGTAGATCGGCACAATCCGCACGCCGGGCGGCAGCACGCCTCCGGCATTGATGGTCGCAACCTCATGCTGCACGGCGGTGATGGTGGGCAGGGTCTGCTCATTGCGGCGCATCAGCACCACGCCCATCACAATGTCGTCCTCGCGGTCCTGCCCGGCAATGCCAAGCCGAGGCAGGTTGCTCACCTCCACCGCCGCCACATCGGCCAGCAGCACGGGTACGTTGTTGCGCACGCCCAGCACCACGTTGCGGATATCATCCAGGCTGCGGATCAGGCCCACGCCCTGCACCACGGCCGATTGCGGCCCAATGCCCACCACGCCGGCACCCACCGTGGCGTTGCCATTGCTGATGGCCTGCACCACGTCGGGGATGGAAAAACCGAAGGCGATCAGCTTCGGCAGGTCCACCACGGCGTTGTAGGATTTGGTCGGCCCGCCATAGGCGGTTACGTCGATAACCCCCGGCACGCGCTTGAAGCGGCGTTGCAGCACCCAATCCTGCAGCACGCGCAAATCGGTCAACGCAAAGCCGGGCGGGCCCACAATGCGGTAGCGCAGAATCTCGCCAATCGGGCTCCAGGGGCTGATCTGCGGCTGCACCCCGGCGGGCAGGCTGCCCAATTGTCCCAGGCGGTTCAGCACCTGCTGCAAGGCCTGTTCATAGTTGAAGGCGTAGGTGAACTGCACCGAGACCACCGACAACCCGAACAACGAGGTGGAGCGCACCTTCGACAGATTGGGCATGCCCGCCAGCCCGACCTCGATCGGCACCGTGATGTAGCGCTCAATCTCCTCGGCGCTCTGCCCGGCATTCTGGGTGATCACCACCACGGTGGGCGGCACTGGGTCCGGATAGGCCTCGATGTTCAGTTGTTGGAAGCCGGCGAAGCCGATGCCCAAAAAGGCGATGAACAGCAGGATGACCAGCGCGCGCCGCTCCAACGCGAAGGTGACAAGTGCGTGCATGATGAAAATGGTAACCCTTGCGGCTGGCGCGCAGCTGAGAGGGTTGTTGCTTAGGCCCGGCCTGCTTACCGGCAGGCATCCGTGGCGCTTACGTCGCAGCCATTTTTGTCGCCTTACGCGCTTCCCATGGCATGGCAGAATACGCCAATGCCTGGACGCGCTTTCCCCACCGGCCTGAAGGAAGCCCTGGCCGCCCCGGCACTGGCCATGGCCGCCACCTTCCTGGCCTTCGGCGCCGCGGTGCGGGAAGCCGGGCTGGAGCTGGGCTGGACGCTGGGTGCCGCCTGGCTGGTCTACGGCATGCCCGGGCAGTTGGTGCTGCTGCAATTCGCCGCGCCCGGCGCGGTGGGCGGTGGGGTGCTGGCGGCGGTGGCGGCGGCCAGCGCGGCCAATGCCCGCTTCCTGCCCATGGCGGTGGCGCTTACCCCTTGGCTCGGCCAGCGGCGGCGCTGGTGGGCGCTGCCCTTCATCGCCATCACCCCCTGGGCGGCTGCCATGCGGCGCCTGCCGGTACTGCCCAGCCCCCAGCGCCTGCCCTGGTTCCTGGGCTTTGGTCTGGCCAGTTGGCTGGTGGCCGGCGGCGCGGCGGCGCTGGGCCATAGCCTGGCGCCCTGGCTGGGCGGGCAGCTGCGGCTGGCGCTGTTGTTCACCAACCCGCTCTACTTCGCCCTGCTGATGACACTGGACCTCAGCCAGCCCTCACGCGGGCGCCTCGCCCGGCTGAGTGTGCTGGGCGGCGCGCTGGCAGCCCCGGTGGCGCTGTTGCTGCCGCCGGCCTGGGCGCTGCTGGGCGCCGGGCTGCTGGGCGGCAGCGCAGCCTTTGCGCTGGAAGCCTGGCTGAAGGCGCGCCATGGCCGAGGCTGACCTGGCCCTGCTGCTGGCCGCCGGGGTGATGCTGGCGCTGCGCGCCCTGGGCTTGGCCCTGGCCGGGGCGCTGGCACCGGACCATCCCTTCATCGCCTGGGCGGCGGCGGTTTCTCAGGCCACGCTGGCGGCCTTGGTTACCATGGCGTTGCTGGCGCCAGCCGGCGGGCTGGCCCAACTCGCCCTTGTCGCCCGGCTGGGTGGGCTGGCGGCCGGCGTGCTGGCCCTGCTGGCGCTGCGGGGCCGGTTATTGCCGGCCCTTGGGGTGGGGCTGGCCGCGCTGCTGGCGCTGCACGCGGCCCTTGGTGGTTAGAGCAATATCCGTTCTGATGGAATCATCAGAACGGATTTCTTGCTCTAGTATCAAATAGTTATAGAGCACTATGCGCCCGTCAGGGCGCATAGTGCTCTAGTGAAACTGATTCACCGCTTCGGCGTTTCTGCCTGCGCGGATCAGGCTCTACGCCGCGATGGCGCGAAGCGCCGTGTCCAGCGTCTCGAAGATGCGGTCCACATGCGGCTTCTCGATGATCAGCGGCGGTGAGAGCGCGACGATATCGCCGGTCACGCGCACCAGCAGCCCGTCATCAAAGCACTTGCGGAACACATCCATCGCCCGCGCCCCGGGCTTGCCTGCACGCGGCGCCAGTTCAATGCCGGCAATCAGCCCGTAGTCGCGGATATCAATCACCCCCGGCGCCGACTTCATGCTGTGCGCGGCGGCCTGCCAATACGGCTCAATCTCCCGCACCCGGCCGGGCAGGTCCTCCTTGCGGTGGATGTCGATAGCCGCGATGGCGGCGGCCGCGGCCAGCGGGTGGCCGGAATAGGTATAGCCGTGGAACAGCTCGATCCCGGCCGGGCTGTTGTTCACCACGCCATCATAGATGAAGTTGGCCACCGCCACGGCGCCCATCGGCACGGCGGCATTGGTCAGCCCCTTGGCCATGGTGATGATATCCGGCGTCACGCCCAGGCGTTCACAGCCAAAGGGGCTGCCGATGCGGCCGAAGCCGGTGATGACCTCATCAAAAATCAAAAGAATGCCGTACTTGGTGCAGATCTGCCGCAGGCGTTCCAGATAGCCCTTGGGCGGCACCAGCACGCCGGTGGAACCAGCCACCGGCTCCACCATCACCGCCGCGATGGTCTCGGCGCCATGCAGCGCCACCAGGTTTTCCAGCGCATCGGCCAGATGGGCACCGTGTTCCGGCTGGCCCTTCTGGAACAGGTTTTCGGTCAGGCCATGGGTATGCGGCAGATGGTCCACATAGGGCAGCAGCGCGCCGAATTGCTTGCGGTTGCCGCCAATGCCACCCACCGACATGCCGCCGAAGCCCACGCCATGGTAGCCGCGCTCCCGCCCAATCAGTCGCACCCGAGAGCTCTCGCCGCGCGCCTTGTGGTAGGCCAGGGCAATCTTCAGCGCGGTGTCGGCGCTCTCGCTGCCGCTATTGGTGAAGAACACGCGGTCCATGCCATCGGGCGTCATCTCCGCCACCTTGGCGGCGGCCTCGAACGCAATCGGGTGGCCCAGCTGGAAGGTGGGGGCGAAGTCCATCACCTCGGCCTGGCGCTGAATGGCCTCCACAATCTCGGTGCGGCCATGCCCGGCATTGCAGCACCACAGCCCGGCGGTACCGTCCAGAATCTCGCGGCCGTCGGTGGTGGTGTAGTGCATGCCCTTGGCGCGGGCGAGCATGCGCGGCGTGCCCTTGAAGAACCGGTTGTCGGAATAGGGCATCCAGAAGGCGTCCAGGTTGTTCGGACGCGGAATCTCGTTCATGGCGGCGGGCCTCATGGCGGCGGAAGCGCGCAGGGAACACCCAGGCGCCCTGTCGGGCAAGCGGGGCTTTTGCCGCCCGGCCTCATCATGGCAGGGTAATGGCCTGCTTACCGCGCAACCACCGCCACGGCCGCCCCGCCGGCGGGCAACGGCGCGCCACTTTGAAGGAGACGAGCATGACCGAAGGCAGGCTGGTGATTGGCACCAAGCGCTATTCCAGCTGGAGCCTGCGCGGCTGGCTTGCCGTGCATATGGCCGGGCTGGATGTGGCGGAGGTGGTGATTCCGCTGAACAGCGCCGGCGCCTTCGGCACCCCGGGCATTGCCGCCGTTTCCCCCAATGGGCTGGTGCCGTTTCTGGAACACCAGGGCGCCCGGCTGTGGGAAAGCATGGCCATTGCCGAATACTGCGCCGAGCAGAAGCCCGGCCTGTGGCCCACGGACCGCCTTGCCCGCGCCCATGCCCGCAGCCTGGCCAGTGAGATGCATGCCGGCTTCGGTGGCCTGCGCCGCGCCATGTTCTTCAATGCCGGGCGCAGCTTTGCCGGACGAGGCCAAACCGCCGAGGCCCTGGCCGACATCGCCCATCTGGAAAAGGCCTGGGCCGCAGCGCTGGGGCAATATGGCGGCCCCTTCCTGTTCGGCACCGATTTCACCCTGGCCGATGCCATGTTCGCCCCGGTATGCAGCCGGCTGCGCACCTGGGCGCCGCCGCTTTCCGCCACCGCGCAGGGCTATGTGGATGCGGTGCTGGCCCACCCGCTGCTGCTGCGCTGGTATGCCGAGGCCCTGGCCGAACCCATGGCCTGGCAACTGGACAAGTACGAGAACCCGGCATGAGCGGCACCGCAGACGGGCGCATGAGCAGCGCCGCGGCGCTGGACCATGTGGGCGTGGCCGCGCAGGACCTGGCCCCGCTTGTGGCGCAATACAAGCGGCTGGGGTTTGACCTTTCCCCCCTCGCGCAGCAATCCGGCAAGCGGCGGCCCGATGGCCCAACCGAGTTGTTCGGCAGCGGCAATCGTTGCGCCTTCTTCCGGCATGGCTATATCGAGCTGATCGGCATTCTGGACCCCGCGCTGTTCGGCAACGCGGTGGACCAGTTCGTGGCGCGCTATGCCGGGCTGCATATCGCCGCCTTCGCCATGCAGGATGAAGCCGCCAACCTGGACCGGCTGCGCGCCGGCGGGCTGGCCATTCCGGGCATTGCCTATCTGGAACGCCCGGTGGAAGCCGGCGGCCCCATCGCCCGCTTCGCCCGGCTGCCCTTCCCGGATGCGCCGGAGGGGCGGGTGCAACTGATCCGCCACCTGACACCGGAATTGGTCTGGCAGCCGCGCTGGATGAACCACGCCAACAAGGTGGAGGCGCTGGAAGCCCTGGTGATGGTCTCGGCCAACCCGGCCGAGACGGCGGCGCGGTTCTCCCGCCTCACCGGCCTGCCGCTGGAGCCGGACCCGGTCGGCGGCTTCCGCCTGGTGCTGCCCGGCGCGGCTGGGGCGGCGGGGCCGGAAGCGCCAGTGATGCAAACCCAGGTACGGATGCTGCCGCCCGAGGCGCTGGCCAGCGTGCTGCCCGGGGTGGAGGTGCCCTGCCTGCCCTTCATGGCCGGCATGGTGCTGCGCACCAGCGATGCCACTCAGGCCGCCCGGCAGCTACTGACCGGGCTGCCGCTGGTGGAACTGCCCGGCGGCGCCCTGCTGGTACCCCCCGCCCTGGCCGGCGGCGCCGCGCTGGTACTGCGATGAGCCGCAAGCGGGCAGCCTTGCCATCACGGACAAAGGGTTGAGCCATGCCAAGCTTCCTGCATGTGGGCTGCGGTCACACGCCCAAAAGCAACACCACGCCCATTCTCTCCGGCCCGGAATGGCATGAGGTGCGGTTGGATATCGACCCCAATTCCAACCCTGACATTGTGGCCAGCATGACCGACATGGCCGCCGTGCCGAGCGCCAGCATGGATGCGCTCTACGCCCACCATACGCTGGAACACCTGTTTCCACATGATGTGCCGACCGCGCTGGCCGAATTCGCCCGCGTGCTGCAACCCGATGGCTTCGCCATCATCGGCTGCCCCGACCTGCAACAGATCGGCGCCCTGCTGGTAGAGGGCAAGCTGCTGGAGACCGCCTATTTCTCGCCAGCCGGACCGATTTCGGCGCTGGACATGCTCTATGGTCTGGGTGCCGCACTACGACAGGGGCACCACCACATGGCGCATCGCGGCGGCTTCACCCGGACCTCGCTACGCCAGCAATTGCGCCAGGCTGGCTTCGCCACGGTGGTGACGCGCCAGCAGAGCTACAACCTCACCGCCTATGCCCTGCGCCGGCCGATGCCGGATGACGAGGCCATCGCCTGGGCGCGCACGCACTTCGTGTGAGCCTGCCGAAGCCTATGGCCCGCGAGGCTTACGCCTCGACCTGCTCCACGCTGCGCACTTCCGGCACATAGTGCTTCAGCATGTTCTCCACGCCATGCTTCAGCGTGGCGCGGCTGGAAGGGCAGCCCGAGCAGGCGCCCTGCAGCTTCAGCTTCACAATGCCCTCGCGGAAGCCACGGAACACGATGTCACCGCCATCGCCGGCCACCGCCGGGCGCACGCGGGTGTCGAGCAATTCCTTGATCTGGTCGACCACCTCGGCATCGGCAGGGTCGTAGTCGCCCGCATCATCATCGGCGTCCTGGTCCAGCACCGTACCGCCACTCACAAAGTGCTCCATGATGGCGCCCAGCACGCGCGGGCGCAGCGCCTGCCAGCCTTCGGCGCCATCCTCGGTCACGGTGATGAAATCGGCACCCAGGAACACGCGGGAAATGCCGGGCAGGGCGAACAGCTTCAGCGCCAGCGGGCTATGCGTGGCAGCGTCGGCATTGGCGAAGTCGGCAGTGCCGCGCTCACCCATCACCTCACGCCCCGGCAGGAATTTCAGCGTGGCGGGGTTCGGCGTGCCTTCGGTTTCGATGAACATGATGCGGTTCCCAAAGCGGCGTCTGTTTCCCGACCTATTTGGTCCGGATTGGCGCAGCCTGCAAGGGCCAGGGAAGCGAGAGGGAGGGGGGCGCCGGTGGACTGGTCTCAGGGGGAGGGAGAGAGGGGGTAGTAACCCGGGGGTGAGGAGTGGGGGTCCCGGGCAGCCCGGTCGTGTCCCGGGTGGTGGTGTAGGAGCGACGGAGCCCGGGGCGCGTAGCGAAGCCCCAGGCGAAGCGTAGCGGAGCGCCCCGGGCGGCCACCGCGGTGATCCTTGGTAGGGTTTGGGTTGTCGAGACCTTCAACCTGAGACCAGGA
>CANFIE010000002.1 GCA_947446625.1 Acetobacteraceae bacterium
CGCCGGAATTCACCAGCCTTTGCCCCATGACCGGCCAGCCGGATTTCGCGCATCTGGTCATCGACTACGTGCCCGATGCGCTGCTGGTGGAGAGCAAGTCGCTCAAGCTCTACCTCACAGCCTTCCGCAACCACGGCGCCTTCCATGAGGATTGTACCGTCGGCATCGGCCGCCGGCTGGTGGCGGCGGCCCAGCCCTTGTGGCTGCGCATCGGCGGCTATTGGTATCCGCGCGGCGGCATTCCCATCGACGTCTTCTACCAAACCGGCCCGGCGCCCGCGGGCGTGTGGATTCCGCCGCAGGAGGTGCCGGGCTATCGTGGTCGCGGCTAGCGTATGATCGCTGGAGGCGGAGGCGTGAATCGTCCGCTCAATGAGCAAATAAGAGCCGAGGCCCTGCGTCTCGGCTTCACCACCTGCGGCTTCGCTGAAGCCGTGCTGCCCGAGAGCGTGCGCGCCGGGCTCAACGCCTTTGTTGCCGCCGGCCAGCATGGCGACATGACCTGGATGACCGAGCGCCTGGAACAACGCGCCCAACCTCGCGCCCTGTGGCCCGAGGTGGCCAGCGTGGTGGTGCTGGGCCTGAACTACGCCCCCGAGACCAACCCCCTGGCCGTGCTGGCGCAGCGGGAACACGCCGCCATCAGCGCCTATGCCCAGGGCCGAGACTACCACGACGTGGTGAAGAAGCGGCTGAAGGCGCTGGCGCGCTGGATGCTCCGGCGCTTCGGTGGTGACGTGAAGGTTTTTGTCGATACCGCCCCGGTGGCGGAAAAGCCGCTGGCCCGGCAGGCCGGCCTGGGCTGGCAGGGCAAGCACACCAACCTGGTCAGCCGGCCGCACGGCAATTGGCTGTTCCTGGGGGAAGTCTTCACCACCCTGCCCCTGCCGGCAGACCCGCCCGAGACCGACCATTGCGGCAGCTGCACCGCCTGCCTGGCCGCCTGCCCCACCGCCGCCTTCACCGCCCCCTACCGGCTGGATGCGCGGCGCTGCATTTCCTACCTCACCATCGAGCACCAGGGGCCGATTCCGCACGAGTTCCGCCGCGCCATGGGCAACCGCATCTATGGCTGCGACGACTGCCTGGCGGTGTGCCCCTGGAACAAATTCGCGCATCCCCACACCGAACCCGCCCTGGCCGGCCGGGGCGCGCCCGCCCTGGCCGAGTTGGCAGGGCTGGACGACGCCGCCTTCCGCGCCCGCTTCAGCGGCAGCCCGGTGAAGCGCATTGGCCGCAACCGCTTCCTCCGCAACGTGGCCATTGCCATGGGCAACAGTGGCGCCCCGGCCCTGCGCGGCCCGGCCATGGCCCTGGCGCAGGAAGCCGACCCGGTGCTAGCGGAAGCCGGAGCCTGGGCCGTGGAGCAGTTGGGATGAGCGAGAATAAAGCACTGGTCCTGTTCAGCGGCGGGCAGGACAGCGCCACCTGCCTGGCCTGGGCGCTGGATCGCTTCGGCCATGTGGAAACCCTCGGCTTCAATTACGGCCAGCGCCATGTGGTGGAACTGGAATGCCGCGCCACCATCCGCACCCAACTGGCACAGCAATTCCCCGCCTGGGCGCCGCACCTGGGGCCAGACCATACCCTGGCGCTGGAAGCCCTGGGCGCGCTCTCGGAAACCGCGCTGACCCGCGAAACCGAAATTGCCATGCAGGCGGATGGCCTGCCCAACACCTTCGTACCCGGCCGCAACCTGCTGTTTGCCACCTTCGCCGCCGCCCTGGCCTATCGGCGCGGGCTGAAGCACATCGTGCTGGGCGTGTGCGAAACCGATTACTCCGGCTACCCCGATTGCCGGGACGACACCATCAAGGCCATGCAGGTGGCGCTGAATCTCGGTATGCAAAGCCGCTTTGTGCTGCATACGCCCCTGATGTGGCTCGACAAACCCGCCACTTGGCGGCTGGCGGAACAACTCGGCGGCGCCCCGCTGGTGGAGCTGGTGCGGGTGGAAAGCCATTCCTGCTATCGCGGAGACCGCAGCCAGTTGCACCCCTGGGGCCATGGCTGCGGCACCTGCCCGGCTTGCGAATTGCGCGCCAGGGGTTGGGAAGGCTACACCGCCCCGCATGTTTAGCCTGTTGTTCAGCCGCCGCTACGCCATGGCGCACCGGCTGCTCTCCGATGCCTCGCCCAAATGCTCCATTCCGCACGGCCATAATGAGGTGGTGACGGTGCGCCTGGTCGCGACCGCGCCTCGGCCGCTGGATGGCGCGGTGAACATGGTGGAGAGCTTCGAGCGCGCCAAAGGCGCCTGGCACGCCTGGGTGGACAATGTGCTGGACCACAGCCTGCACCTGGCCGAGGCCGACCCGCTGCTGGCCTGGTTCCGCGCGCATGAGCCGGAGCGCCTGGCCCGCATTCTGACAACCCCCGGGGACCCCACCACGGAGGCCCTGGCCTGCTGCCTGATGAGCAAGTGCAACGCCTTCCTGGCGGCCGATGGCGGCCGGCTGCGCTGCGCCGAGCTGAGCATTGAGGAAACTCCCACCAACACGGTGCGGTTTGACGGCAACCCGGATGAATGGCTGCCCGCCAGCGGCACCCGCTGGTGGCGCCGCGCCGATGCCAGCCTGAATGACCTGCCGGCATGAGCTACGCGGTGAAGGAGATTTTCGCCACGCTGCAAGGCGAAGGCGCCCAGGCCGGCCGCGCCGCGGTGTTCTGCCGCTTTGCCGGCTGCAACCTGTGGAGCGGGCGCGAGGAAGACCGCGCCACGGCGGTATGCCAGTTCTGCGATACCGATTTTGTCGGCGCCGATGCCGGCAAGTTCGAAACCGCCGAAGCCCTGGCCGATGCCGTGCTGGCCACCTGGCCGGCGGGCGCACAGCATCGCTTCGTGGTCATCACCGGCGGCGAGCCCATGCTGCAACTGGACGCACCCCTGGTGGCCGCGCTGCACGCCCGTGGCTTTGAGATTGCCGTGGAGACTAACGGCACGCTGGCGGCGACAGAGGGGCTGGACTGGGTGTGCGTTTCGCCCAAGGCGGGTGCTGCGCTGGTGCAAACCAGCGGGCATGAGCTGAAGCTGGTTTACCCGCAGCCCAGCCTGCTGCCGGAAGCCGTGGCCGGCCTCGGCTTCCGGCACTTTCTGCTGCAACCCATGGACGGCCCCCGCCAGCAGGAAAACACCGCCGCCGCCATTGCCTATTGCCAGGCCAACCCGCAATGGCGGCTTTCCGTGCAAACCCACAAGGTGGTGGGCATTCGCTGAACTCCGGCCCGAATGGGCAGGCGAAGGCTCAATCCGCCTTCACCCCATTATCCCGTACCACCTTGCCCCAGGTCTCAATCTGGCGGTCCAGGAAGGGGCGCAGCACGGTGGCGTCGCCCAAATCCAGCCGGGCCTGCTGGGTGCCTTCCATCTGCTCGCGAATGCGCGGTTCGTTGAAGGTGTCCTTCAGCGCCGCATGCATGCGGGCAACAATCTCGGCCGGGGTGCCGTGCGGCGCGAACACACCCCACCACGCCACCGCATCCAGCGCGCCATAGCCGGCCTCGGCGACCGTGGGCGTTTGCGCCAGCGCCGGCAGCCGGGCCGGGCCGAATTGCAGCAACGGCCGCAGCGTGCCCCCGGCAATATGCGGCGCCACCAGCGCGGCGGAACCAATCATGCAGTCGGTATGCCCGGCCACGGCGTCATTCACCGCCAGCCCACCGCTGCGGTAGGGCAAATGCGTCATGGTAATGCCCTGCCGCCCGGTCAGCAGAATCATCGCCAAATGGCCGATGGTGCCATTGCCGGTGCTGCCATAGCTCACGCCATCCGGCTTGGCCCGGGCGGCGGCAATCAGGTCGGCGGCGGTGCGATAGGGTTTGTCGGCCTTGCAGGCAATCACATAGGGCGCACCGCCAATCAGCATCACCGGGTCCAAATCCCCGGTCAGGTTGAAGGGCAGCCGCCCCAGCAGCGCCGGCATGGTGGCGTGGCTGTCAAAGGTCAGCAGCCAGGTCTGGCCATCGGGCCGCGCCTTGGCCACGGCATCGGCGCCAATGGAACTGGCAGCGCCGGACTTGTTCTCCACCACCACCGGCTGGCCCAGCCGCTGGGTCAGCCCGGCCGAGGCCAGCCGCGCCACCGCATCGGTGGAACCACCGGGCGCGAAGGGCACCACAATCCGCACCGGGCCATTGGGCCAGGCGCCCTGGGCGCGGGCCAGGGCGGGCAGCGCCAGGGAAGCAAGCAGGGTACGGCGCAACATCTCAGGCAACTTCCTCATAGATGGAGGGATGAAACAAATCTTCCGGCTGGATCGGGTTGGTCACCAGGCCGTCGGCCAGCGCATAGCGGATCATCGCTGCCACTTCATCCCGGTTGCGACGGAAACCATAGGGCCAGGGGTCGCCGCCCATGATTTTCGTCTGCTCCTCGGCGGCGGCGGCAATCCAGGGCAGCGCCACGCGCAGGAAGTTCACCTGCTTCAGGTCATGCAGCGCCGAATCCCGCGCCGCCGTGAAGGCCTTGAACAGCGCCAGCGGCACCCAGGGGTGTTCCGCCGCCACATCCTTGCGAATGGCCACGCAATGCATGATGGGAAAGAACCCGCTGGCCTGGTGCCAGGCGATCTCCTCGCTGCGATAATCCGGGTACAGCCTATCCACCGGCGCCGTACGGTTCAGGTAGCAAGCCGGCGGGCGCGGGCCGATGAAGGCGTCGATCTCGCCCGCCTCCAGCGCCGCTTCCAACGGCTTGCCCAGCGGCTGCACATTGTGGCCCGGCGGCAGGGTGATGGCGATGCGTTCCTGCCCGGTACGCCAGGCAATGCCGCGCGTATCCACGCCGTAGTGTTCGCGCAGAAAGCCGCGCACCCATAGCGCCGCCGTCTGCTGGTATTCGGGAATACCGATGGTGCGCCCGGCCAGATCCGCCGCGGTGCGAATGCCGCGATCCGTGCGGATGTAGATGGCCGAATGCCGGAAGGCGCGCGACAGGAAGATCGGCACCGCCGTATAGGCCGCATCGCCGCGCGCCGTGGTGGTGATGTGCGAGCCCATCGACAGCTCGGTGATCTGGAACACCTTCTCGGTCAGGGCGCGGCGGAACATGTCCTCCGGCTCGCTCTGCACCAAATCCAGTTCCAGGCCGGGAATGCTGATGCGCCCATCCAGTATCGGGCGGGTGCGGTCGCTCAGCGTGCAGGCCAGGGAAAGGCGCAGCGTCATGCCAAATGCTCCGGCGTGAAGGGCAGGCTGCGCGGGCGCACACCCAACGCATCCGTAATGGCGCTGGCAATGGCGGCAATGGTCGGTGCCATGCTCGCCTCGCCCGCGCCCAGGAAGGGCGCCTCCGGGTGGTTCAGCATCGCCACCTCCACCTTCGGCACCTCGCTGAAGCGCAGGATGCGGAAATCCTGCCAGTTGGTGCTGGTGATGTTGCGGCGGTCGAAGCTCACCTGCTCCAGCAGCGCCACGCTGGCGCCGTGGATGGCGCCACCCTCATACTGGTTGACCACGCCATCGGGGTTCACAATCTCGCCGGCATCGCCGGCAATCCATAGCCGGCGGCAGAATACCCGCTCCTTGGCCTCAATCTCCGCCGCTACGGCGGCATAGGCGCCGGTATTCTTGTAGCGGGCAAAGCCGATGCCCAGGCCCCAGCCCTCGCGCTTGCTGCGCGTGGCCCAGCCGCACATGGCCGCCACCTTTTCCAGCACGGCGCGGGCGCGCGGGTCGTCCAGGTGGCGCAGGCGATAGGCCACGGGGTCCTCGCCCGCCGCCGCCGCCAACTCGTCCAGCATGCTCTCAATGCTCCACACGTTCAGCGTGGCGCCCAGGCCGCGCAGCGCGCTGGTGCGAATGGGCATTTCCAGCAGGCGCGAAGTCTCGATATCCAGCTTCGGCACGCGGTAATACGGCACGCCATTGCGTGGTGCGCCGCCGCCATTGGTCATGGGCGGATTCACGCTGGGCGCCACCGCAAAGGGCGTGGCCAGCTGAGACGCCGCCAGCAGCGTGGGCAGCGGCGCCCGGCCCGGCCGGCTGGAATGGCCATTGCTGATGATATGGCTGCGCCACGCCACCAGGCTGCCATCGGCGGCCACATCGGCCTCCACATCCACCAGCATGGCGGAGGAGAACGGCCCCCAGCCCAACTCCTCGGCCCGCGTCCACAGCAGGCGCACCGGCACGCCGGGCACGGCACGGGCAATCAGCACCGCTTCCAGCGCCACGTCGTCGGCGCCGTTATGGCCGTAGCAGCCGGCGCCTTCCATGTGCCGCACCAGCACCTTGTCCTCGGTGGTGCGCAGCGTCTTGGCGATATCGGCCCGCAGATTGTAGGGCCCCTGGGTGTGCGAGAAGACCGTGACTTCCTCGCCCTGCCACTGCGCCACAGCGCAGCCGGTGCCAATGGAGGCATGCGCCAGGAAGGGCCGGAAGAAGCTGCGCTTCTCGGTCCGCGCCACGCCAGGGGCGGCGTCGTCGCGCGTCACCACGCTGGTGCGCTCACCTCGGGCGCCGGCTTCCCGCAGGTAGGTCGCATGGCCGCCCTGGTCCGGCAGCGTATCCTCGGCCTGCCAGGTGGCACGGGCGGCAATGCGCGTCGCGGCGGCCTCGGCCTGCCATTCCGTCGGCGCCAGCACGGCCAGAAAGCTGCCATCCCGCACCAGCTGCGTCCCCGCCGGCGCTTCCGGCACGCTCAGCAGCGTGGCGGCGCGGGCGGGCGGGCGCACCACCCGGGCATGCAGCATGCCGGGCAGCCGCAAATCATGCACGTAGCGCGCAACGCCGAACACCTTCTCGGGCAAATCCACCCGCGGCACCGAACGCCCCACCACCCGCCGCTCACCCACCGGCTTCGGCTTCGCGTCGGGCGAGGCTTCCACTTCCAGCAACGCGGCATCGGCCAGTTGCCAATAGCTGCCCACCTGCCCCTGGGGACCGAGGAAGGCACCATCCCGCACCATCAGGCTCTCAATCGGCACGCCTGTGCGCTGCGAGGTAACACTCAGAAAAATCCGCCGCGCATCGGCGCAGGCATGCCGAATGGCGCTGCCGCTGTCCTGCGTCGAAAGGCTGCCGCTGGTCACGCCTTCATCCGGGCTGCCGGGAGTGCTGGCCGGGGTCAGCACCACGCGGCTGAACTCCACGTCCAGCTCATCAGCGGCAATCTGCGCCAGGGTGGTCAGGATGCCCTGGCCAATCTCCACCTTGCCGGGATGCACCAGCACCACGCCATCAGCGCGAAAGGTCAGCCACTGCGCCAGCCGGCGGTTGGTATGCAGGTTGCCCGGCAGCTTCGGCTTGCTGGGGTCGGGTGCCGTCTGGCCGCCAAAACCGCTCATGCCCGCATCTCCCGCGCCGCGCGCTGTACGGCGCGAATAACCCGGTTATGGCTGCCGCAGCGGCACAGATGCGGGTCCAGCGCCAGGCGGATCTCATCCTCGCTGGGGTCGGCATTACGGGCCAGCAGCGCGCTGGCGCTGACGAGAATGCCCGACAGGCACCAGCCGCATTGCCCGGCCTGTTCCGCCAGCATGGCCGCCTGCAACGGGTGCGGCGCCGCCATGCTGCCCAGCCCTTCGGCCGTCACCACCTGCTTGCCGGCCACCGCCTCGGTGCCCAGGGTGCAGGCATAGGCCGGCACGCCATCCACCAGCACCATGCAACTGCCGCATTGCTCGTCGCCACAGCCATAGCGCGGGCCGGAAAGCCCCAGCGGCCCGCGCAGCGCATGCAGCAGGCTGGTGCCCTCCGGCACCTCGGCGCGCACGGTGGCGCCGTTCAGCACAAAACTTGTCATTCCGCCTTAATCCCCGCGTCCCGAACCAATTTGCCCAGTGTCTCAACATCCCGCCGCAGATAGGCGTCATACTCCGCCAGCGTCATCACCATGGGGCTGGCCCCCATGCGCCGCATCGTCTCGCGCCCGGCCGCGCTGTCCATCACCCGCGTCACCTCGGCATGCAGCCGCTCCACAATCGGGCGCGGCGTGGCCGCCGGCATCATCAGGCCGATCCAGATCGGGTATTCAAACCCCGGCACGGTTTCCGCCACCGTGGGCAAGTCCGGCAGAAACGCGTCGCGCCGGCTGCCGGTGGTGGCCAGCCCGCGCACCCGCCCGCCACTGATCTGCGGCGCCATGCTGGGAATGCCATCGAACATGATGGGCACCTGGCCCGCGATCAGCGCCGTCCGCGCCTCGTTCGAGCCACGGAAGCTCACCGCCACCATGTCCACCCCGGCCATGGCCTTCAGCATTTCCCCGGCCAGGTGGTAGGGCGTGCCCGGGCCGGAATGGGCGTAATTCCACTTGCCCGGCTCGCGCTTCAGCAGCGCGATGAACTCTGGCAGCGTGGTCGCCGGCACACTCGGGTGCAGCGCCAGCACGTTGTTGGCAATGTTGATCGGCGCCACCGCCGTCAGGTCGCGCAGCAGCACATAGCCGCGCTGCGGCTGCAGGGTTTCATTGGCGGCGGCGGTATTGCCCAGCACCACCAGCGTATGGCCATCGGCCCCGGCCTTGGCTACCAGATCGGTGCCAATCGAGCCACCGGCCCCCGGCTTGTTCTCCACCACCACCGGCACACCCAGCGCGGCGCTCAGCGGCTCGGCCACGAAGCGCGCCGCCACATCGGCGGCGCCGCCCAAGCCAAAGGGCACCACCAGCCGCAGCGGCCGGCTGGGCCAGGCGGGTTGGGCATGCACAAGGGCGGGAGCACCCAGCACGCTCCCCAGCAGCAGGCGGCGCGGGATCATTCCGCCACAATCCGCGCCATGCGGATGTAGTCACGCTGTCGCACGATATCCTGCTCCACAAAGCTGTTGAACGCCGCCACGCCCATGGTCAGCGGCAGGGCACCGCCGCGCGCCTGGGCCTCGCGCGTCGCCGGCAATTCCAAAATGGTATTCACTGCCGCATGCAGCCGCTCCACCACCGCATCCGGCGTGCCGCGCGGCGCCATCAGCCCCAGCCAGATCTCGGCCTGGTAGCCCGGCACCGTCTCGGCCACGGCGGGCAGGTCCGGCATCAGCGGGGTGCGCTGCGGCCCGGTGGTGGCCAGGCCCAGCACCCGGCCACTGGTAATCTGCTCCCGCATGGTCGGAATCGCGTCGAACATCATCGGCACCTGGCCGGCAATCAGCGCCGTCCGCGCCTCATTGCTGCCCCTGAAGGGAATATGGTTCAGCCGTATCCCCGCCATGCCGGCAAACACTTCCCCGGCAATATGGTAGGGCGTGCCGGGGCCGGAGGAGGCGAAGTCGATCGCCCCCGGTGCCGCCTTGGCCTTGGCAATCAACTCGGCCACGCTGCGCACGCCCAGGGCCGGGCTCACCGCCAGCACGTGGTAGGCCACGTTCACCGCCGCCACCGGCCGCAAATCCCGCAGCAGCACATAGGGCCGGTTGGGCAGCAGCGTCTCATTGGCGGTGTGGGTGTTCGACATCATCAGAATGGTGTGGCCATCGGTCGCCTTGGCCACCGCATCGGTGCCAATCACCGCGCCGGCGCCGGGCCGGTTCTCCACCACCACGGGTTGGCCCAGCGCCGCGGCCAGCGGCTCGGCCAGGAAGCGCGCCGCCACATCGGCGCTGCCACCCAGCCCGAACGGCACCACCAGCCGCACCGGCCGGCTGGGCCAGGCCGGCTGCGCCTGCGCCAAGGCCGGCGCCAGCACGGCCCCGGCCAGCAGATTTCTGCGATGCAGCATTTGCGCCCTCCCGTATTCCGGTAGGGAATATGCACTCATACCGCAGGGAATCCAGTGCGCCCGAGGGCGGAATCAAGCCTTGATGTAGAAGGCCTCAATCTCACTGCCGAGAACCGCCGTCCGCTCGATCATTTCGGTCAGGAACTCGTGCATCCCGCCCTTCAAAATCCCATCGATCCGGCCGTAATGCAGGCGGGACTGCAATTCCCCCGCCAGCCGATGGCATTCGCCGCGCCGGCCACCCTGGCCCACGGCAATCGTCTCCAGCGTCTGCGCCACGTCTGAAAGGCAGGCCATCAGGCTGCGCGGCAGCTCGGGCCGCAAAATCAGCAGCTCGGCAATCTTCTTCGGCTGCAAGCGGTCGCGGTAAACCCACTGATAGGCGCGGCCGGCCGAAACCGACCGCAGCAGCGCCTGCCACTGGGCATGCGCCACGGCGCCATCGGCGGTGGGTTCCAGAATCTCGTGCCGCACATCCAGCAGCCGAGACGTGCAGTCGGCGCGTTCCAGCATGGTGCCCAGCTGCACGAACAGCTTGGCCTCGTCGCGCAGCATGGTGTCATGCGCCGCGCCGTTGAACAGCAGCACCCGCTCGCGCACCCATTCCAGGAAGCCCGGCAGCTTCTCGCCCTCGGTCGCCGCCGGCGGCAGCTTGCGCAACTCGTTCCAGGTATCGTTCAGGGTGGACCACATGGCCACGGTCAGCGCCGTGCGCACGCTGCGCGCATTGCTGCGCCCCGCCGCCAGGCAGCTGGCAATGGCCGAGGGATTCTCCTCGTCGAACACCAGCCAGTGCACCACCTTGTCCTGCACCGCGCGCTCGTGCTTCTCGAAGAAGCCGTAGTCGCAGCCGGCGGCCACCAGCAGGCTGCGCCAAACCTCCTCCTCGCCGGCCTCATCGCCAGCCACGCTGGCCATGCGGGAAGCAACCTCAAGCCCGCGGGCGATATTGCCGGCGCGCTCCATGTAGCGGGCCAGCCAGAACAGGCAGTCTGCGGTGCGGCTCAGCATTGCTGCTGCTCCTGGCTGATGGCGGCTTCCAGCGGGCCTTCGCCCTCCAGCACCCAGGTATCCTTGGTACCGCCGCCCTGGCTGCTGTTCACTACCAGGCTCCCCTCGCGCAGCGCCACGCGGGTCAGCCCGCCCGGCACAATCCGCACATCCTTGCCGCTGAGCACGAAGGGCCGCAAATCCACATGCCGCGGCGCCACCCCGGCCTCCACCAGCGTCGGGCAGGTGGAAAGCGCCAGGGTCGGCTGGGCAATGTAGTCACCCGGCTTGGCTTTGATCCTGTCGGCAAAGTCGGCGCGCTCAGCCGCCGTGGCATGCGGGCCCACCAGCATGCCGTAGCCGCCGCTGCCCTTGCACAGCTTCACCACCAGCTCGTCCAGATGCTCCAGCACGTATTTGCGGTCGTCATCGCGCTCGCACAAATAGGTCGGCACATTGGCGATCAAGGGTTCCTCACCCAGATAAAACCGCACCATATCCGGCACATAGGGGTAAATCGCCTTGTCATCGGCAATGCCGCCGCCCGGCGCATTGGCCAGCGCCACATTGCCGGCCAGGTAGGCGCTCATCAGCCCCGGCACGCCCACCAGGCTGTCCTCGCGGAACACCTGCGGGTCCAGGAACTCGTCATCAATGCGGCGGTAGATCACATCCACCCGCTTCGGCCCGGCGGTGGTGCGCATGTACACGCGCTTGTCCTGCACCAGCAGGTCGGCGCCCTCCACCACTTCAATGCCCATCTCATCGGCCAGGAAGCAGTGTTCGTAATACGCGCTGTTGAACGGCCCCGGCGTCAGCAACACCACATTCGGCTCACCCGGGCAGTTGGGCGGCGCGGCCTCCTTCAGCGTGGTCAACAATTCCTCGGGGTAATGCGCCACCGGGGCAATCCGGTGCCGATGGCACAGCCGCGGAAACAGCCGCAGCATCGCCTCGCGGTTTTCCAGCATGTAGGAAACACCGGAAGGCGTGCGGCAATTATCCTCCAGCACGTAGAATTTGTCCGGCCCCGTCCGCACCAGGTCAATGCCCGAGATATGCGTGTAGATGCCCCCCGGCGGCTTGAACCCGGCCATGATCGGCCGCCGCGCCTCATTCTGCACCACCAGCGCTTCTGGGATCTTGCCGGCGCGGATGATCTCCTTCCCGCCATACACATCCGCCAGAAAGGCGTTCAGCGCCCGCACCCGCTGGGTCAGCCCCGTGGCCAGGCGTTGCCATTCGGCCTGGGCCAGAATGCGCGGAATGATGTCGAAGGGGATCAACCGCTCGGGGTCACCGCCCTCGCCATAGACGGCGAAGGTAATGCCTATCCGGCGGAACAGCAGTTCGGCCTCGCCGCGCTTGCGCAGCAACTCCTCTCGCGGGGTATTGGCAAGCCAACGCTCAATTTGGGCATAGGCAGCGGCCGGAGGCACCTGATTGGCAAGGCCGAGCATCTCATCATAGGCAACCGGTGTCGCATGCACTGGCGATGGGTCTTTCCTGGTCCTGACCGTGGCGATCATCTGCCGCAGGGCATCACGGCCCGGCCCCGTTGCGCAAGCCGCCATCGTTCAAATTCGATAATCTCTGGCGCGTCCTCCGCCCGCAAAACGGGCAACTGCCCCAAATCACTCCAATTCGCTGCCCCGCTTCAACCCATGGACGCCGCGCCATCCCTGCCTATGCTTGGCCGCACAGAAGGGGAAATGCAGCATGCCACAGGGGAATAGCGGGCTGACCGGCGCGGGCGCGGTGGCCCAGGCCATGCGGGCGGCCGGCGTGGCGCGGGTTTATGGCGTGCCGGGCGGTGGCTCCAGCCTGGACCTCATCGCCGCGCTGAAGGCCGAGGGCATCAGCTTCATCCTGGCCCGGCAGGAAACCGCCGCCGTCATCATGGCCGGGGCCGAGGCCGAGATAACCCACCAGCCCAGCGCCGCCCTGGTGACGCGTGGTCCCGGCGTGGGCAATGCCGCCAATGGCATGGCCGTGGCCAGCCTGGAACGCAACGCGGTGATGCTGGTGGCGGACGGCTTTCCGCCAGGCGAACGTGCCTACGCCAACCACCAGTATTTCGACCACGCCGCCATGCTGCGCCCCGTGACCAAGGCCGCCGCCCAAGCGCTGGAGGCCGAATCGGCCTGCGCCGCCATCACTGCCACCCTGCTGGATACCGCCATGGCCGCCCCGCGTGGCCCGGTGCTGCTGGAACTCAGCGGCCGCGCCGCCAAGGCCCCGGCCCCTGCCCTGCCGGTGACCCACAACGCCGCCCCCACCACGGCGCCCGGCGCCTCCGCCCTGGCCGCCGCCCGCGCCATCCTCGCCAAGGCTCAGCGCCCCGCTTTGGTGGCCGGGCTGGAAGCCACCACCCCCGAAGCCACCGCCGCCCTGCGCGCCCTGGCCGAAGCGCTGGGCTGCCCCACTTTGGTAACCTACAAGGCCAAAGGCGTGCTGCCCGACGCTCACCCGCTATTCGGCGGCGTGTTCACCGCCAGCCATGCCGAGGCCGCGCTGCTGCACCAGGCCGACGCCATTGTGCTGGTGGGCGCCGACCCGGTGGAGTTCTTCGCCCAGCCCTGGCGCTACGCCGCCCCGGTGATCGACCTGGGCACCGCGCCCCGCCCGCTGCATTACCGCACCCCGGATGTGGCGCTGTACGGCCCGCTGGCCCCGGCCCTGGCCGCCCTGGCCGCAGGCGCCGCCCGCAGCACCTGGACCGCCGCCGAGATCGGCGCCGCCCGTGACGCCTGGGCCGGCAGCCTGCGCAACCGCGCCGGTGGCAATGCCGGGCTTTCCCCTACCGAAGTGGTGGAGCAGGCCCAGGCGGCCTGCCGCCGCGCCGCCCGTCACCCGCGCATCAGCGTGGATGCCGGCGCGCATATGTTCCCCTGCACCAGCTTCTGGCAGGCCGAGCACCCCGGCGACCTGCTGATCTCCAACGGCCTGGCCAGCATGGGCTACGCCCTGCCCGCCGGCATCGCCGCGGCGCTGGTGGACCCCTCGCGCGGCGCCCTGGCCTTCACCGGAGATGGCGGCCTGCTGATGTGCCTGGGCGAGTTGGCCACCGCCGCCGCGCTGGGCGTGAAGCTGACCGTGGTGGTGTTCAACGACGCCACGCTCAGCCTGATCGACATCAAGAAGGAACAGCGCGAAATGCCCGAAGGCTCGCTGGGCTGGCCGATGGTGGACTTCGTCAGCGTCATGCAGGGCTGCGGCGGCCTGGGCCTGCGCGCCCGCACCGCCGAGGAATACGCGGCGGCGCTGGACCAGGCGCTGGCCCATGAAGGACCAGCCCTGGTGGATGTGCTGGTGGACCCGGGCAGCTACCCGGCGCAGATCAAGGCACTTCGGGGTTAGGACCCGAAGCGCCGCTCGCCCTCAGGCCAAGGGCGAGCGCTTGTGCCAGTCGGTCACCTGCTGGAAGGCATCGGCTGCGCGCAGCACGGTGCTTTCGGCAAAGGGCCGCGCCGCCAATTGCAGCCCCACCGGCAGCCCCCGATCATCAAACCCGCAGGGAATGCTGATGGTGGGCAGGCCGAGATAGTTGAACGGCCGCGTATTGGCCGAAACCGCCATGAAGCGCGACCAATTCTCCGGGTTCACGTCAATATCGGTTTCCGCCAGCGTCGGCACCCGGGTCTTCACCGTGGGCGTCGCCACCACATCAAACCCATTCATCGCCTCGGCCACGAATTGCCGCAGCAGCGGCCCCCGCCGGGCCAGCGATTCAATGTAGTAATGCGCCGGCATGGCATAGCCGCCGAACAGCCGCGCATTCAGATGAATGGCATAATCCTGCGGATAGTCGCGCATCCAGTTGGCGTGAATGGCGGCACCCTCGGCGCGGCTGATCACGGCGGTATAGGCGTTGATCGCCGCCATGCTCGGCGCCGCAACATACTGCACCGTGGCGCCCTGCGCCTTCAGCACCGCCAGCGCCTCCTCAAACGCCTTCACCACCGGCTCATCGGCGCCATCCATGAACGATGTGGCGCACACCGCCACGCGCAGCCCGCGCAGCTCGCCGGTCAGCGCCGCCTCGTAATCCGGCACCGCCTCGCGCGCGCTGGTGGCGTCGTACGGGTCATGCCCGGCGGTGATGGCCAGAAACCGCGCCGCATCCCGCGCCGTGCGCACCAGCGGCCCGACATTGTCGGCGCTGAACGAAAGCGGCATCACCCCATGGCGCGAAACCCGGGTCTGCGTCGCCTTCAGCCCGGTCACGCCGCAAATGCTGGCCGGCAGCCGGATGGAACCACCCGTGTCACTGCCCAGCGCCGCATAGAACAACCGCCCCGCCACGCCCGAACCCGAGCCGGAGGACGAGCCGCCGGTGCAGTAGTCCACATTCCACGGGTTGTGGCAGTGGCCGTAATGCGCGTTGTGCCCGGTGGGGTTCTGCGCGAACTCCGCCATGTTCAACGTGCCCATGTCGATGGCGCCGGCGGCGTCCAGCTTCATCAGCACGGTCGCGGTCTTGTCGGCCACGAAGTCCTGGCGGATTTTGCTGCCGCAGGTGCTCACCTTGCCGGCGCGGTAGTACATGTCCTTGTGCATCATTGGCACGCCGGCCAGCGGCCCGGCCTTGATGCCCACGGCCCGTGCCTTGTCGGCAGCGGCGGCGGCGGCCAGCGCGGCCTCGCCCTCCAGCCGAATGGTCACGTTCAGCGCCGGGTTATGCGCCGCAATCCGCGCCAGGCTGGTCTGCACCAGCGCCTCGGCCTTCACCTCGCCCTTGGCGAAGGCGTCGGCCGCCTCGGTCATCGAAAGCTCGGCGAGGCTCATGCGCCCGGCTCCATGCAGTCGCGCATGGCAAGCTCGAAGGATGACGGCTCATCCTCGAACACCATGGTGCCGCGCAGCTTTTCCAGCTCGGCAATCAGCCCGACCATATCGGCCAGGCCATGCCGCGCCGCGGCATTCGGGCATTCAACGCCACTCCAGCGACGAATCGCCTCCATGGTTGGCACGACGAGTTCGGGTTCCATGCGTTCTGCCCCTTGGCTATGCAGTGGTGCCGGCATCCTGTGCCGCGTGCGGGGGCTTCGCAAGCCGCATGCCGCGTGGCAGCCTTGGCCGCAACAAAAGGGAAGTTCCGCCATGAAGGTTGCATTGACCGAGCCGATCGAGCCCATTGGCATGCAGGTGCTGCAGGCGGCGGGGCTGGAGATCGCCATTGGCCGCGGCGGCGCGCAAACGCCGGACGAAATCCGCGCCCTCTGCCACGACGCCGATGCCGTCATCGTCCGCCAACTCCTGCCGCCTGACCTCGCCAGCCATTGCCCGAAGCTGCGCATCGCCTCGCGCCACGGCGTGGGCGTGGATCTCATCCCGGTGGAGCAATGCACGGCGGAAGGCGTCATCGTCTCCAACGTGCCCGGCGCCAATGCCGATGCGGTGGCCGAGTTCGTGGTGGCGCAGATGCTGGCCGCCACCCGCAACGCCCAGGCCATGAGCGCCACGCTGCTGCGCGAAGGCTGGATGCCGGCCCGCGCCATGAGCGCCCAGGCGGTGGAGCTGCGCGGCAAGACGCTCGGCATTGTCGGCGTTGGCGCCATCGGCACTCGGCTGGCGGAAATCGCCCATCACGGCTTCCGCATGCAGGTGCTTGGCCACCAGCGCCGGCCCGAGGCACTGCCCGGCTTCGTCAGCTATGCCAGCCTGGAGGATCTGTTCAGCCAAAGCGACTTCATCGCCCTGGCCTGCCCCTTGACGCCCGAAACCCGCGGCCTTGCCTCCGCCGCGCTCATCGCCCGCATGAAGCCCAGCGCCTGGCTCTGCAATGTCTCGCGCGGCGGCACGGTGGACGAACCCGCGCTGGTTGCCGCCTTGCAGCAAAAGCGCATCGGCGGTGCGGCGCTGGATGTCTTCGCCAGCCAGCCCCTGGCCGCCGACCACCCGCTGCGCGCCTTGCCCAATGTGGTGCTCTCGCCGCATTGCGCCGGCATCTCGAATGAAAGCGCCACCCGCATGAGCCAGGTGAGCGCCGAGGAAGTGGTGCGCGTGCTGCGCGGCGAAAAGCCGCAGAACTTCATCAACCCCGAAGTTTGGGAAAGGCGCCGCCGGCCATGAAGATCACCAGCCTGCGCGCCACCTGGGTGCATGTGCCGATTCCGCCGGAACGCCAGCACCTCTCCGACTTCGGCAAGCAGCCGAGCTTCGACAGCGTCATCGTCCGCATCGAAACCGATGCCGGCATCGCCGGCTGGGGCGAGGCCAAGGCCGGCGTGGCCAGCACCGCCAGCTGCGCCGGCCTGGCCGCCATCATCAACCAGGATTTCGCGCCGATATTGCTGGGCCAGGACCCGCGCGAGATCAGCCATATTTGGGACACGCTGTACAACTACCCACGCCAGGGCTTCGCTGTGGCCGAAGGCCATGTCTTCCCCACCCTTGGCCGGCGCGGGCTCTCCATCAGCGCCATTGCCGGCGTGGACCTGGCGTTGTGGGACATCCTCGGCAAGTCGCTCAACGCCCCGGTCTGGCGCCTGCTGGGCGGCCGCCGCGCCGCCAAAATGCCGGCCTATGCCAGTGGCGGCTGGGCCGATGCGGCAAACATCGGCGCGCAGCTGCTCGGCTATATTGAAAAGGGCGGCTTCGGCGCGGTGAAGATGCGCGTCGGCATCATGGATGGCTCGCCCGCCGCCTCGGCCGCCCGCGTCCGCGCCGCCCGCGCCGCGCTGGGGCCGAATGTGAAGCTGATGGCCGATGCCCACGGCACCTGGACCGTGGCCGAAGCCAAATCCTTCTGCCGCATGGTGGAGGATTGCGACCTGTTCTGGTTCGAGGAACCGGTTTCCGCCGATGACAAGCAGGGCCAGGCCGAAGTGCGCCGCAGCAGCGCCGTGCCCATCAGCAGCGGCGAAAGCGAGTTCACCCGGCATGACTTCCGCGAGCTGTGCGAGCTGCGCGCGCTGGACGTATTGCAGCCCGACCTCGCCATTGCCGGTGGCCTGACCGAAGGCGTGCGCATCGGCGCCCTGGCCAGCGCCTTCAACCTGCGCCTGGCGCCGCATCTGTGGTCCGGCGCGCCGGCCTTCGCCGCCGGGCTGCATCTGGCCGCCAGCAGCAGCGCCGGCTTCATCCTGGAATACTCGCTGGGCCATAACCCCATGCTGCACGAACTCATCGAGGAAGATTTCCCGGTGAAGGACGGCTTTGTGGAAGTGCCGGACCGCCCTGGCCTCGGCATCACCGTGCGCGAGGATTTCATCGCCCGCCACGCCCGCGCTGCGTGATTGAGCCGGGCCGGGCGTGGCGCTAACATCGCCCGGCCTGCAACGGGAGAAACTGGCATGCGCATCGCACGGAACCTGCTGGCCGCCGGCCTGCTTTGGCTGGGCACCACCGCGCTGGGCCAGGCGCAACCCACACCTGCGCAAACCACGCCTGCCGCCCCCTCGGCCGCGCAGCAAACCCAGCAGGACCGCATGCGCACCTGCAACGCCGAAGCCGGTACCCGCAACCTGGCCGGCGACCCGCGCCGCAACTTCATGAGCGAATGCCTCGCCGGCCGTATGCCCCCGGCCCCCGCGCCCGCCGCCGCCACGCCGCCGCAGCCCTCGGCCGCGCAACAGGCGCAGCAGGACCGCATGCGGACCTGCAATGCCGAGGCCGGCACCCGCAACCTGGCCGGCGAAGCCCGCCGCAGCTTCATGAGCACCTGCCTCTCCGGCAGCACCACCCCCGCCGTCGCCGCGCCCACCGCCGCGCCCACCGCCACCTTGGCCAGCTATCCCACCGAAGCCGCCGCCCGCACCGCCTGCGGCAGCGCCACCGTGGTTTGGGGCACCAGCGACAGCAAAATCTACCACCTCAGCGGCTCGCGCTTTTATGGCAAGACGCAGCACGGCGCCTATCTCTGCCAGCCCGCCGCCGAAGCCGCCGGCTACCGCGCCGCGCGGTAAAACCTGGGCACGCAGGCCGGCAGCCCCGGCCTGCGCCCTACGGCGATCCGGGCGCATACGCTGGCCGGATTCACGCCTCCGGTGCTCGGCCTCGCGGCCTGCGCCCTACGGCGATCCGGCCAGGCTCGCCGCCACTTCCTCGGCGTACCGCATCACTTCCTCGCCGGTCTTGTTCCAGCTGGTAATGCCGCCCACCATCAGCACCTGCACCAGCCCCTCGGCCAACTCCGGCAGGGTCAGCCCTAGCTTGATGGCGTTGGCGGCATGCGCCTTGGCGCCGCGGTTCTGCCCCACCAGCGTATCCAGCAGCGCGAACACCAGTTCCTTGGTCTTCAGGTCCAGCGCGCCACCCTCGGCGCGGTCCTTCATCAGCCCGGCGCGCATCAGCCCATAGCCGGCAAAGGCTTCCGGCGCGTGGTTCAGCAGGGTGCGGAAGCTGTCCGGCACGCGGCCATGCGTCTTCTCGAAATTCGCCAAACCGGCGGCCACCGCCTGCTGCGTCACATCGCTCATGTCCATTCCCCTGCCGATTTGTCGTGGCCCCGACCGGCCCTATAAGGGCAGCCACCATTCCACCGCCCCGAAGGATGCACGCCATGGGCTTGTTCGACCAGATCGCCGGCGCCGCCATGGGCGCGCTGCAACAGGGCGGCGCCCAGCCGCCCGCCGTGCAACAGCTGCTGCAAATGCTGCAGCAATCCGGCGGCCTGCACGGCCTGCTGGACCGCTTGCGCCAGGGCGGCCTGGCCGAGTTGGTCCAGGCCTGGGTGGCGCAAGGTCCCAACCCGCCGGTCTCCCCGGCGCAGCTCAACAGCGCCCTTGGGCCTGACCAGGTGCAGCACATGGCCACCGCCGCCAACATGCCCGCCACCGACCTGCTTGGCCTGCTGTCGCAGCACCTGCCCGGCGTGGTGGACCAGCTCTCGCCCCACGGCACCCTGCCGCAAGACCTGGGCGGCCTGTTGCAGGCCGGCCTTGGCCTGCTGAATCGCTGAAGGAAACCCACCCATGCCGACCATGACCGTGAATGGCCACGCCATGCACTACACCGAACAGGGCAGCGGCCCCATTGTGGTGCTGGTGCATGGCAGCCTGCAGGACCAGCGCTACTGGTCCAGCCAAATGGAACCCTTCGCCGCGCAATACCGCGTCATCGCCCTCAGCCTGCGGCACTACTGGCCCGAAACCTGGGACGGCAAGGGCAATGACTTCACCATCGAACAGCACATGCAGGACGTTGCCGCCTTCATCCGCGGCCTGAATGCCGGCCCGGTGCGGCTCATCGGCCATTCCCGCGGCGGGCACATCGCCTTCCGCCTGGCCGCCGCCTACCCTGAATTGCTGCACCAGCTGGTGCTGGCCGAACCGGGCGGCGAGTTGGATGCCACCCTCGGCGGCACCGCCCCGCTCGGCGCCCAGGCAGCGGTCTTCGCCAAGGCGGCGGCGCTGATCGGCGCCGGCCAGGTGGAGGAAGGGCTGCGCGGTTTCGCCGAGCATACCGGCGGCCCCGGCGCCTGGGAAAAGCGCCCGGAACCCCGCCGCCAGGTGGCACGAGACAACGCCATGACGCTGCTCGGCCAGATCAATGAACAGCGCAAGCCCTATGGCCGCGCCGCCGCCGAGGCCATTCGTACCCAAACCCTGCTGGTGCAGGGCGCCAATACCCAGCCGCAGTTCAAGGCCATCATCGCCGCCATGCTGCCCATTCTGCCCGGCGCCCGCATGGTGGAAGTGGCCAATGCCAGCCACGGCATGAGCCTGGAAAACCCGCGCGACTTCAACGCCGCCGTGTTGGCCTTTTTCGCCCAGGGCTGAGCCAAAGCGGCAACTGGCGGCTCACCCCGGCAGCTGCCCGCGCACCCCGGCCAGCATCTGCATCTGCTTCTCCGGCGCGCCGCAGAAGCGCAGCATCAAATGGCTGGCCCCGGCCTTGATGAAGCCGCGCAGAAACGCCACCGCGCCCTCCACCCCGCCGCCATAGCAGGGGCCGAGCTTGGACGAGATATCCGCCCGGTCGCCGTAATAGCTGCGCAGAAAGCTGTGCACATTGGCGGTGGCCGCCGCCGCGTCGTCATCAATGCTCATGGTCAGGTACACCGCGCCGGTAATCGCCGCGGGGTCGCGCCCCTCGGTTGCCGCCGCCGCCTGGAATTCGGGCCATTTGGCCGCAAACCCGGCCGCGTCCAGGCTGCTCGGAAACCAGCCATCCAACTCCCGCGCCACCCGCCGCAGCGTGGCCGGCACGGTGCCGCCAATCCAAATCGGCGGCCCGCCCGGGCTGTGTGGCAACGGCCCCACCTGCTGGCCCTTCAGCGTCCAGCGGCCATCCCAGTCCACCGGCCCGCCGGCCCACAGCGCCCGGCACAGCCGCACCGCCTCCATCATCCGCGTGCCCCGCGCCTCAAACGGCACGCCACAGGCGGTGAACTCATCGCGGATCGAGGGCGCATCCGTCGCCGCGCCAATGCCCAGAATCAGCCGGCCCTCGGCAATCTGGTCCAGCGTGGCCAGTTGATGCGCCAGAACCACCGGGTTGCGCAGCGCCGGCAGCAGCACGGCGGTGCCCAGTTGCACCCGCCTGGTGCGCGCCGCCACGGCGGCCAGCAGGGTCAGCGGCTCATGCCGGGGCCGGGCGGTAATGCTGTCCCCCACCCAAATACTGTCAAACCCCAGCGCCTCGGCCTGTTCCGCCAGGGCCAGCATCGGCGCCACCTCGGGCCGCCCGAGCATGATCTGTTCACGCGTCGGCAGCAGGTAGCCCAGTTTCACGGTCATGCGGTCTCTCTCAGCCGGCAATGGCATAGGCGGGGCGGCGCGGGTCGGCGCCGGCGGCCAGCAGGCCCTTCTGCGGGTCGCTCAGCACCACTTCCACGGTGCCGGAAAGCCAAGTCTGCGCCGGCCATTCGCTGATGCCATGCCCCTTGGCCGCCAGCGCATCGCGGGTGGCCTGCGGAATGGCATTCTCCACCGCCAGCCGGCCGGGGAAATACTCGAACGGCGCAAAGCTGGAGGGGAAGGAATAGCTCGCCACCCGGGGCGCCTCGATCGCCTCCTGCACCTCCATGCCGAATTGCAGGATGTTCAGCATCACCTGCACCATGGCCTGAATCTGCACATCGCCGCCCGGCGTGCCCAGCGGCATCACCCCACCATTCTTGGTCACCACCATGGCCGGGTTCGGCGTCAGCCGTGGGCGCTTGCCCGGGGCGACGCCGCAAGGGTGGCGCGGGTCGGGCCGGCTCTGGCTGCCGCGGTTGCTGGGAATAATCCCCAAGCCCGGCACCACCGGAGACGCCCAGCTGCCATCGCTCGGCGTGGCGCTGAAGGCATTGCCCCAGCGGTCCACCACCGCACAGTAGCTGGTATCGGCCTCCACCAGCGGCTGGTCGGCCCGGGTGGCGCCCGGCAGCATCGGGCTGGCATTGAGGATCGGCCCCGGCATTTCCGGCATCGCCTTGTCGGGGTCCATCTGCGCCAGCCGGGCGCCCAGATGGCTGTCGCTCAGCAGCCGGTCCAGCGGCACATCCACAAAGCGCGGATCGCCAAAATGATATTCCCGGTCGGCCATGGCGGCCTTCACGCATTCGGTGAACAAATGCAGGTATTCCGGGCTGTTATGCTGCATCGCGCCGATGCCGCCCTTCTCCAGCAACAGTAAAAGCTCCAGCAGCGCCGGCCCCTGGCACCACGGCCCGCAGGTAATCACCTGGTGCCCGCGCCAGTCCCGCACCACCGCCGGCTCAATCCGGCTGCGGTAGGCGGCCAGGTCGGCCATGGTCAGGTAGCCACCCTCGCGCCGCATGAAGGCGTCAACCTCGCGCGCAATGTCGCCCTTGTAGAAAGCCGCATGCGCCGCCGCCAAGCCGGCCAGCCGCCCAGCCCCGACGGCCTTCTTTTCCTCATCTACCATATATTGCAGCGTGCGCGCCAAATCGGCCTGCACGAAGCGCTCCCCCACCTGCGGCAGCCGCCCACCGGGGTAGAAAATCGGCATGTTGCTGGGGAAGCGCTCATACTCGGCGCGATGGTCGCGCAGATTGTCATGCAGCAGCGGGTACACGGCATAGCCATCCCGCGCATGCCGAATGGCGTATTGCGCGATATCGCCAAAGCTCATGGTGCCATGGCGTTCCAGCGCGGTAATCCAGGCGTCCGGCGCCGCCGGCACCACGGTACGCAGCACGCCCGCCGGAATCTTGCCGCCATGCTCCCGCATGAACAGGTCCGGCGGCAGGCTGGCCGGCCAGGGGCCAAGCCCGGCAATCGTCTCCACCCGGCCATCGGCGCGGCGAATGAGAATCGGCGCCACGCCCGCCACATTCACCAAATCCGGCAGCAGCACGCCCAGCGCCAGGCCGGCGGCGCAGCCGGCATCCACCGCATTGCCCCCCGCCTCCAGCACCGCGAAGCCGGCGGCGGCGGCCAGGTAATGCCCGGCGGAAACCGCATGCCGGGCGCCATAAAGCGTGGGTCGGGTGGCGAACATGGCTGGACCTTTTGCGCGTTACCGGCAGGGTTGGCCGCAGCCACGCCAGTGTCAACAACAGCCGGAACCACCATGACCGAACCCGTCCTGCTCAGCCTTTCCCCCCAGGGCATCGCCACCATCACCCTCAACCGCCCCGAAGTGGCCAATGCCTATAACGAGGACGTGCTGGTCCGGCTGATCCGCATGCTGGAGGCGCTGGAGCATGAACCCAGCCTGCGCGCCGTGGTGCTGCGCGGCGCCGGCCGCCACTTCGCCGCCGGCGCCGATATCAACTGGCAGGCCGAGGTGGCCAGCTACACCCCGCAGCGCGCCTATGAATGCTCGCTGGCCACCACCGTGGCGATGACGCGCCTCAACGAGTTCCCCCGCCCCACCTTCGCCGTCATCCAGGGCGCCTGCTTCGGCGGTGGCTTCGGCCTGGCCTGCTGCGTGGATGTGGCACTCGCCACCCCGCAGGCGCTGTTCGGCATCACCGAGGTTCGGCTCGGCGTCGCCCCCACCCCCATCTCCACCCACATGGTCAACGCCATCGGCCTGCGCCAGGCCCGGCGCTATTCCCTGACCGGAGAGCGATTCGGCCCCGACCAGGCCCAGGCCATGGGCCTGGTGCATGAGGTGGTGCCCGCCGAGGCCATGGAAGCCCGGCTGGAGGCGATTCTGGCCGAAACCCTCAAATCCTCCCCCACCGCCGTGGCGCTCACCAAGGCCTCCTTCCTCGCCGCCAATGGGCTCACGCTGGACGCCCGGCAGATGCAGACCCTGGCGCAGGAAGGCTGGATGCAGCGGGTTTCGCCCGAAGGCCGCGAAGGCCTGGCCGCCTTCCGCGAAAAGCGCCCAGCCGATTGGGCTGGATGACCTGCCTGGTTGTCGGCTTCTGCGTCACGGAACCTTCATAAAACCGAAACACGATGGTCGCGTTCCCCGCCTAGAAGCCCGGCAACCAGTCGCGGAGAGAATTTATGAACCGTCGGTCCCTGTTGCTCGGCACGGGCGCTGTTGCGCTCGCCAGCCGTTTTGCCCACGCCCAAGGCGCCCAGATCACCGGCGCCGGCGCGACCTTCCCCAACCCAGTGTACCAGAAATGGGCCGAAGCTGGTAAGGCTGCCACCGGCATTACCGTGAATTATCAGTCGGTTGGCTCGGGCGCCGGCATCAACCAGATCCGCAACCGCACCGTGGACTTCGGCGCCTCCGACGCCCCGCTGACCGTCGCGCAGCTGACCGAAGCCAACCTGATGCAGTTCCCGGCTGTCATGGGCAGCCTGGTTCCCATCGTGAACATCCCGGGCATCGAGGATGACCAGCTGAAGCTGACCGGCGAAATCATCGCCGAAATCTACCTGGGCAAGATCACCAAGTGGAACGACCAGCGCATCGTCGAGATGAACGCCGGCCTGACCCTGCCCAACCTGGCCATCGCCCCGGCCTATCGCGCCGACGGCTCGGGCACCACCTTCGTCTGGGTGTCCTACCTCTCGGCGGTCTCGCCGGAATGGAAGGAAAAGGTTGGCGTCGGCACCTCGGTGCGCTTCCCGGCCGGCACTGGCGCCCGTGGCAATGAAGGCGTGGCCGGCACGGTGAAGAACATTCGCGGCGCCATCGGCTATGTGGAAAACGCCTACGCCATCACCAACCGGCTGGTCACCACCCAGCTGCGCAACAAGGCCGGCAACTTCGTGAAGCCGACCCAGGAAGCCTTCATCGCCGCCGCCAGCAACGCCGACTGGACCGCGCCGGGCATGGCCGCCAGCCTGATCGACCAGCATGGCGCCACCTCCTGGCCCATCGTCTCCCCCACCTTCATCCTGCTGCCGAAGAACCCCACCGACGGCGCCCGCAGCCTGAACGTGATGAAGTTCTTCGACTGGGCCTTCAAGAATGGCGCCACCCTGGCCCAGCAGCTGGAATACATCCCGCTGCCGGCCACGGTGCAAACCGCCATCCGCACTGCCTGGCACAATGAAGTGAAGGTCAACGGCCAGCCGGTCTGGACGCTCTAACCTTCCCCGGTAACTGAGGGGCGGCGGTGGGTTCAGCCTGCCGCCGCCCCTGCCGTGCCTCCTTCCCCCCTTGCCAGCCGGAGCGCAGCGCTTGACGCAAGCCGCAGCCATTTCCGCCGGAACCCCTGTGCCTGCCCGCGCCAACAGTGGCGGCAACACCGGAGACGCCGTTTTCGCCCTGGCCTGCCGTGCCGCCGGCGCCAGCGTGCTGCTGCTGCTGGGCGGCATCATTGTATCGCTGTTCATCGGCGGCCTGCCGGCCTTCGAGAAATTCGGTGTGGAATTCCTCTGGTCCACCGAATGGGACCCCGTCACCGAGGTGTTCGGCGCCGGTGTTTCCATCTACGGCACCGTGGTCACCGCCATCATCGCCATTGTGCTGGCCGTGCCGGTTGCCTTTGGCGTGGCCTTCACCCTCACGGAACTGGCGCCCAACTGGCTGCGCCGTCCGGTGGGCACCGCCGTTGAACTGCTCGCCGCCGTGCCCAGCATCATCTACGGCATGTGGGGCTTCTTCCTCATCGCCCCGATCATGGCCGAATACGTGCAGCCCCTGGCGATTGATACGCTGGGCGAGGTGCCGGGCATTGGCTTCCTGTTCCAGGGCCCGCCCTTCGGCACCGGCATCTTCACCGCGGCGCTCATCCTCGCCATCATGATCCTGCCCTTCATCGCCGCCACCATGCGCGATGTCTTCAGCCAGGTGCCGGCGGTGTACAAGGAAAGCGCCTACGGCCTGGGCTGCACCACCTGGGAAGTGATGAAGGGCGTGGTGCTGCCCTACACCCGCGTCTCGGTGGCCGGCGGCATCATGCTGGGCCTGGGCCGCGCGCTGGGTGAAACCATGGCGGTCACCTTCGTCATCGGCAATGCCAACCGCATCACCACCACGCTGTTCGGCCCGGGCAACACCATTGCCTCGGTGGTGGCGCTGGAGTTTGGCGAAAGCGAGACCGGCAGCCTGAAGCTGGCGGCACTGCTGGCGCTCGGCTTCATCCTCTTCGTGCTGTCCTTCATCGTCCTGGCGATTTCCCGCTTCCTGCTGCGCTCGCGGCTGAAGGGCTGAACCTCATGAGCGCGACAACTCAACCCGCTTTGGCCCCGGCCAAGAACGCCGCCGTTGCCGCCCGCCTCGGCCGCAGCCGCAAGCGGGGCGACATGATGGCCCGCAGCCTCTCGTTGCTGGCCACCAGCATCGGCCTCATCTTCCTCACCTCCATCCTGGTGACGCTCTTCTACAAGGGCTTCAACGCGATGAACCTCTCGGTCTTCACCGAGGTCACGCGGCCGCCCGGCTCCAATGGTGGGCTGTTGAACGCCATTGTCGGCAGCCTCATCCAGGTGGCGCTCGGCACCGCCATCGGCACGCCCATTGGCATGCTGGTCGGCACCTACCTGGCGGAATACGCTCGCGGCTCGGCCTTCGGTGGCATGGTCCGCTTCGTGTCCGACATTCTGCTCTCGGCGCCCTCCATCCTCATCGGCCTGTTCGTCTACTCGCTGCTGGTGCTGCCCTTCGGCGGCTTCTCCGGCTGGGCGGGCGTGGCGGCGCTGGCCATCATCATCATCCCCATCGTGGTCCGCACCACCGAGGACATGCTGAGCCTGATCCCGAACACCCTGCGCGAAGCGGTGATCGGCCTGGGTTCGCCGAAGTGGAAGATGATCGTGCTGGTCTGCTGGCGCTCGGCCATCTCGGGCATCATCACCGGCGTGCTGCTGGGCATTGCCCGCATTGCCGGCGAAACCGCGCCGCTGCTGTTCACCAGCCTGGGCAACAACGCCTGGTCCACCGACCTGACGCAGCCCTTGCCCAGCCTGCCCATTACCATCTACAGTTACGCCGGCTCGCCGTTCCAGGACTGGATCGAGCTTGCCTGGGCCGGCGCGCTGGTCATTACCCTGGCGGTGCTGGGGCTCAATATCGCGGCCCGCAGCCTGTTCAGCGGCAAGAAGTGAGGCGGAGATGAGCGCGACCATGACAGACCAAGCAACGCAATCCGCCGGTTTCGGTGGCCTCTCGGCCCGCTCCAGCGCGGAACTGAACCAGACCGCGCGGATCAGCATCCGCAACCTGGATTTCTTCTACGGCACCAACAAGGCGCTGAAGTCCATCAACATGGACTACCCGGAAAAGCAGGTCACCGGCATGATCGGCCCTTCCGGCTGCGGCAAGTCCACCCTGCTGCGGGTGCTGAACCGCATGTACAGCCTGTACCCCGGCCAGCGCGCCACGGGTGAAGTGCTGATGGACGGCAACAACATCATCGCCGACGACGTGGACATGAACGCCCTGCGCTCCAAGGTGGGTATGGTGTTCCAGAAGCCAACGCCCTTCCCCATGACCATCTATGAAAACATCGCCTTCGGCATCCGCCTGCATGAAAAGCTGAACCGGGCGCAGATGGATGAGCGGATTGAGTGGGCGCTGACCCGCGCCGCGATCTGGGGCGAGGTGAAGGACCGGCTGAACACCAGCGCCATGGGGCTTTCCGGTGGCCAGCAGCAGCGCCTCTGCATCGCCCGCACCATCGCGGTGCGGCCTGAGGTCATCCTGTTCGACGAACCTACTTCGGCGCTCGACCCCATCAGCACCCTGAAGATCGAGGAATTGATCGACGAGTTGAAGCGCGACTTCACCATCGCCATCGTCACCCACAACATGCAGCAGGCGGCCCGCTGCGCCGACCAGGTGGCGTTCTTCTACCTGGGCGAGCTGATCGAGGTGGCGCCGGCGGCGCAGCTCTTCACCGCGCCGAAAGAACAGAAGACCCAGGAATACATTACCGGAAGGTTCGGCTGATGCCCCAGGAGCAGCACACCGTGCGCAGCTACGCCGAAGAGCTGAAGCGCCTGAGCGGTATCATCATGCGCATGGGCGGCCTGGCCGAGCGCCAGGTGGCCGATGCCACCGCCGCCCTGGTGGACCGCGACACCGAACTGGCCGCCGCCGTGGTGCAGCGCGATGTCGAGATCGACGCGCTGGACACCGAGGTGGAAAGCTTCACCGTCCAACTGCTCGCGCTGCGCCAGCCCATGGGCGCAGACCTGCGCTTCATCGTCGCCGCCATGCGCATCAGCCAGGACCTGGAGCGCATTGGCGACTACGCCCGCAACGCCGCCAAGCGCGCCATCGTCATCTCGCAGCAGCCCCTCGTCGGCAGCCTCAACGGCTTCCAGCGCATGGCCCGGCTGGTGCAGGAAAACCTGAAGAACGCCATCGACGCCCTGGTGACCAAGGATGTGGCCAAGGCGCATGCCGTCTGGGCCGCCGATGAGCCGGTGGACGAGATCTACAACGGCATCTTCCGCGAGATGCTGACCCACATGATGGAAGACCCGCGCAACATCACCGCGGCCACCCATCTGCTGTTCATCGCCAAAAATCTTGAGCGCATTGGCGACCACGCCACCAACATCGCCGAAACCGTGCACTACGCCGTGCTGGGGGACGCGATCACCGAGGAAAGGCCGAAAGCCGATGCTTCAGCCTATGCAGTTGTCCGCCCGCCCAGCTGAACAGGCTGGCCGCCCCACCGTTTTGGTGGTGGAGGACGAAGCCGCCCTGCTGACGTTGCTGCGCTATAACCTGGAAAAGCAGGGCTTCCGCGTTGAGGAAGCCGCTGACGGCCAGGAAGCGTTGCTGCGCGTGGCCGAGGCGCGCCCCGACCTGGTGCTGCTGGACTGGATGCTGCCCAGCCTGTCCGGCATCGAGGTATGCCGCCAGCTGCGCCGCCGCCCCGCCACGCGGGACCTGCCCATCATCATGGTCACCGCCCGCACCGAGGACCAGGACGCCGTGCGCGCGCTGGACCTGGGCGCCGATGACTACATCACCAAGCCCTTCATCATGGAGGCGCTGATGGCCCGCATCCGCGCCCTGCTGCGCCGCGCCGCCAGCGTTACCAGCAAGGGCCGGCTGGAATACCGCGACCTGGTGATGGACCAGGATGCCCACCGCGTAACCCGCAATGGCCGCGCCCTGCACCTGGGCCCCACGGAATACCGCCTGCTGGAATTCTTCCTGCAGCACCCCGGCCGCGTGTTCAGCCGCGAACAGCTGCTGGACGGCGTCTGGGGCCGCGACATCCACGTGGAATCCCGCACGGTGGACGTGCACATCCGCCGCCTGCGCAAGGCAGTGAATGGCGATACCGAGCAGGACCTCATCCGCACCGTCCGCTCGGCCGGTTACGCGCTGGACGCCGAGGACAGCTGAGCGCTAGCCTTCCCCCAACAACCAAGGGGGAACGCCGCATGGTCGCGCCACTCTCGCGCCGTGCCTTGCTGGCCGCGCCGGCCCTGCTGCTGGCCGGCCCCGCCCATGCCGCCTGGCCAGACCGCCCCTTGCGCCTGGTGCATGGCTTCGGCGCCGGCGGCAACCCGGACACAATCGGCCGCATCGTCGCCGCCCGCCTGGCCGAATTGCTCGGCCAGCCCTGCGTGGTGGAACCCCGGCCCGGCGCCAGCGGCATCCCCGCCAGCGAACTCGTGGCCCGCAGCGCGCCCGATGGCCATGTGCTGGTCATCCTCACCGGCGGGCATCCGGTCTCGGCCGCGCTCAGCAACCGCCTGCCCTTCCACCCGGTGCAGGACTTCGCCTTCATTTCCCTGTTCACCGAATTCCCGCTCCTCGCCGTCACCCGGCCAGACCACCCGGCGGCGGATCTGCGCGCCATGCTGGCGCTCACCCGGCAGCAGGCCCGGCCCTTGTTCATCGCCTCCGGCGCCGGCCGCGCCACCACCCAGGGGCTTTCCGCCGAATTGGTTGGCCAGATCAGCGGCGCCGAAGTGCAGCACGTGGCCTACCCCAGCATGGCCGGCGCCCATGCCGATCTGCTGACCGGCCGGCTGGACCTGATCCTCGACACCCCCATCACCCTGCTGGCGCAGCTGCGGGAAGGCCGCATGCGCGCCCTGGCGGTTTCCAGTACCACGCCCTACCCGCCCCTGCCCGGCGTGCCCACCATGCAGCAGGCCGGGCTGCCGGGGTATGATGTCACCTCCTGGCTCGGCCTGGCCGGCCCCGCCGGGCTGCCGGCCGAGATCATCGCCCGGCTCAACGCCGCCTGCGCCACGGTGCTGGCCGAGCCGGAGCCCCGCACCCGGCTGGAAGCCCTGGGCAATGTCGTCCGCCCCTCGACGCCCGCGGCATTCCGCGACAGGGTGGCCGCCGATGTGGCGAAATGGTCCGCGGTGGTGGCCCGCGCCGGCATTGAGAGAGGCTAGAGCACTATGCGCCCTGACGGGCGCATTTCGTGCTCTATAACTATTTGAAACCAGAGCAAGAAATCCATTCTGATGATTCCATCAGAGCGGATATTGCTCTAGCGCCTGATCGGCTGAGGCGGTGACGCCGAAAGCCGTGAATCAGTCGCGCCAAAAACAGGGAGGATTAAAAAATGGCCGCAGCCAACCTGACGCATATGGGCATCTACGTTCACAACCTGGAGCCGATGTGCGCCTTCTACGGCAATGTCCTCGGCCTGGTGGTGTCAGACCGTGGCTACGTGCCCCGCTTCGGCGGAGACATCATCTTCATGTCCGGCAACGCCCAGGTGCACCATCAGGTGGTGCTGGTGCATGGCCGCCCGGCCAGCGCCACCTACACCACCGTCATGCAAATCAGCTTCACCGTGCCCAGCCTGGCGGAACTCCGCGCCACACGGGACCGCGCCCTGGCCAATGGCGCCAAGAACCTGCGCGCGGTCAGCCACGGCAATGCCTGGTCCATCTACTTCGAGGATCTGGAAGGCAATGTCATCGAGGTTTACCTCGACAGCCCCTTCCACGTGCCCCAGCCGCATGGCGACCCGCTCGACCTCGACAAGCCCGACGCGCAGATTTTGGCCGAGACCGAGGCCACCTGCCGCGCCGACCCTGGCTTCATGCCGCGCCATGAATGGGAGGCGGTCCAGGCCGCCCGGCTGGCCGGCTGAACATTTACTGGTTGCCACTGCGCCAAAAATCCATCCAATGGCGCCATGGACGCCCAAGCTGAATATGACAACCGGGCCCGCGTGCCCGGTTCGGCCGAATTGCTGGCGCGCTGGCAGCGCGACGCCGCGGCCTTTCGCGAAGCCTGGCCAGAATCCGACCTTGGCCTGGCCTATGGCCCCGGCAAGCGTGAAAAGCTGGACCTTTTCCGCCCCGAAGGCGGCGGCAACACCCCGCTCGCCATCTTCATCCATGGCGGCTACTGGCAGGGGCTGGACCGCACCTTCTGTTCCCACTTCGCCCATGGCCTGCTGCAACGCGGCGTGGCCGTGGCGGTGCCTTCATATGAACTCGCCCCCGCCGTGCCCATCTCGCGCATGGTGGAGCAGATGCGCGCCGCCACCGCCTTCCTGTTCCGCCGGCTGAAGCGCCGCCCCTTGGTCACCGGCCATTCCGCCGGCGGGCATCTGGCCGCCATGCTGATGGCGACCGACTGGCGCGCCACCCTGCCCGGCATGCCGCAGGACCTCACCCCGGCCTGCCTGCCCATTTCCGGCGTGTTTGAGCTGGAGCCGCTGATGCCCACCACCATCGCCAAGGCGCTGCGCCTGCGGCCCGAGGATGCCCGCCGGCTATCCCCGCGCCACATGAAGCCGCCCAGCTTCACCTCGCACCACCTCATCACCCCCGGCGCCGGGCTGCATTGCGTGGTCGGCGCCGCCGAATCCGGTGAGTTCATCCGCCAGAGCCGCGATTTCGCCGCCGCCTGGGGTGGCAGCTTCGAGGCCCTGACCGGCCGCAACCACTTCACGGTGCTGGACCCGCTGCTGGATGCGCGCAGCCCGCTGACCACCCGCGCCGCCGACATGGCCAGCCTGCTTGCGCCGGGCTGAGGCTTCGGGCGAAAAGCTTAACCAGAGAGATATGGGAGAGTCCGGCATGACCGATTTCGGCAGGCGTGGGTTGCTGGGTGGCATTGCCGCCGGCGCATTGGCCAGCCCCTGGGTGGCAAACGCCCAGGCGGCGGGGGTGAAGATCGGCCTGGTGGCGGTGCAAACCGGCCCGGCCGCCGCCCTCGGCACCCACCTGAAGGACGGCTTCATGCAGGGGCTGAAGCACCTGGATGGCAAGCTCGGCGGCCTCACCGCCAGCGTCGTTGATATCGACGACGAACTGCGCCCCGAAGTCGCCGTCACCAAGGTTCGCGCCGCGCTGGAGCGCGACAAGGTGGACTTCGTGGTGGGCGTGGTGTTCAGCAACATCCTGCAGGCCATCATCCGCCCGGTGACCGAATCCGGCACCATGCTGATCAGCACCAATGCCGGCCCGTCCAGCTTCGCCGGCCGCGGTTGCAACCAGAACCTGTTCGTCACCAGCTACAACAATGATCAGGTCCACAGCGTGATGGGCGAGGCCGCCGAGACCAGCGGCTACAAGAAGGTCTTCGCCCTGGTGCCCAACTACCAGGCGGGCAAGGACGCGGTGGCCGGCTTCAAGTCCCGCTTCAAGGGCGAGCTGGTGGACGAGGTGTACGTCCCGCTCAACCACCTGGATTTCTCGGCCGAACTGGCCAAAATCGCCGCCGCCAAGCCCGATGCCATCTTCACCTTCATGCCCGGTGGCCTGGGCGTGAACCTGGTGCGGCAGTATCGTCAGGCCGGCCTGGCGCACATCCCCTTCCTGTCCACCTTCACCGTGGATGAAAGCACCCTGCCGGCGCAGCAGGACGCCGCGCTCGGCTTCTTCAGCGCCTGCCCCTGGGCGCCCAACATGGACAACGCCGCCAATCGGAAGTTCGTCCGCGACTTCGAGGCCGCCCACAACTACGTCCCGGGTAGCTACGCGGCGCAGAGCTACGACGCCGCCACCATGCTCGACGCCGCCATCCGCAAGGTGGGTGGCAATCTCTCGAACAAGGGCGCCCTGCGGGCCGCCATCAAGACGGCCGAGTTCAACAGCGTGCGCGGCCCCTTCCGCTTCGGCGCCAACCACTACCCGGTGCAGGATTTCTGGCTCTGCAAGGTGGTGAAGCGCCCCGACGGCAAGTTCGCCACCGAGACCGTTCGCCGCGTGCTGGAAAACAA
>CANFIE010000003.1 GCA_947446625.1 Acetobacteraceae bacterium
CGGCACAATCACGTAGTTCGGGTTCGGCGCATCGGAAACCGCGGTGCCTTCGCGGGTGAACAGGCTGGCGCCGAACACCGCCGTGGCGCCGGCGCCGCGCTGCGGGTCACCCAGCGGGCCCGAGGCCACCGGCCCACCCTCGCTCTGCGTCACCTCGCCAAAGCGCGAGATCACGCGGTCTGGCCGCACCAGGCTGGGCAGCGGCTGCAATTGCTGCTGGGCCGCCATGCTCTGCTGCGTCAGCTGCTGCAACTGCGCCTGGGAGAAGTTGGGCGCGTATTGCGCCGCCGCCGGCCCCATTGCCAGCACCAGGGCCAAGGCCCAGCCGCCAAACCGCATCATCCACTCAGCCCGCATGTTCGCGCGTTCCCGCCAGAAGCAACCAGCCCAGCCCATAAAGCGCCGCCAGGCAAATAAACAGATACACCACCGACTGCGCCGCCTTGGGGTACAGCGCCCGCTCCGGCAGGTTCGGCTCCACCAGCCGCAGCAGGAAAATCTGCTGCCGCTGGGCATCGGCCAGGGCGCGTTCCATGCTGGCATTGGCGGCGGCAAGCTGGGTCCGCGCCAGGTCGCGCTCGGTGCCCAGGCCCTCATACTCGCCCACCTGCTGGCTCACCCCGGTATTGGCGCTGGCCAGGCGCTGGCGCTCATCGGTCACCTGCCGGGTCAGCGTCTCCACCCGGTTGCGCAGCACCGCCAGCCGCGGATTGTCGCCCCGGGCAAAGGTCTGCGCCTCGGAAAGCTCAGCCCGCGCCTGGATGAGTTGCCCCTCCAGCCGGCCAATCGTCTCAATCGTCAGGTTCGCTGCCCGCCCCGGGTCCAGCGCCCGCTCGCGCTCGCGAAAGCCGGTTACCCGCGCCTGCACCGCCAGCACCCGGGCCTCGGCGCGGGCCACTTCCTCGCGCGCCACCCGCACCGCGTCTGCCTGCACGCGCTGGTTCAGCCGGTTCACCAGCCCTTCCGAAAGCGCCATCAGCTCGGTGGCAATGGCCTGCGAATCGGCCGGGCGGAAGCTGCGCACCCGCAGCGCGGTAATGCCGCTGGTGGTGTCGTACTCGGCCTGCACCATGCGGTTGAAATAGTCATGCAGCCGCTCGGCCTCGGGATTGGGCCACCACAGCCGGGCCAGGAAGTCCGCCTCCGGCCGGCGGAACACCTCCACCAACTCGGCCCGCGGCCGCAGCGCCGCCACGGCGTCATGCGAGCGCAGGTAGTCGCGAATGCCCAGCGCCTCCTCCGAGCTCGGCTTGAAGCCGGCCTGGGCCAGCGCCTCGCTCATGCCGCCGCCGCCGCCCTGGTGCCGGCCGCGCACCATGAAGCGCGTCTCCGAGACGTATTGCGGCGCCGCCACCATGAACAGGTAAACCGCCGCGATCAGCGTGGGCACGCAGACCGTGGAGATGAAGCTGTGCCGCCGCGCCAGCCGCCACAGCCGGGTCAGGCCCTGCTGGCGTGGTTCCGCCACCGGCCCCGACCAGCCGCCATAGGCGTCAGCCTCGGCCTCAGCCGGCGTCGTAAGCGGCGATTGCCTGGTCCAGATCTTCATAGCGCGTCAGCCTACCATCCTTGAGGACCGCCCCGGTGGTGCAGAAGGCACGCACCGTTTCCGCCTGGTGGGAAACAAGCAACATCGTACTACGCTCCCGCCGCTCCAGCATGGCGGCCTGGCAGCGCAGCGCGAATCGACTATCGCCGGCGCCAACAACCTCATCCAGCAAATAGCAGTCGAAATCCACTGCCAACGACAATGCGATACCCAATCGGGACATCATGCCAGAGGAGTAGGTGCGCACCGGTTGCCGATAATATTGGCCAACCTCGGCAAAATCTTCCACAAATTCCACGGTTTCAGCCACCGGCTTGCCATACAGCCGGGCGACAAATCGGGCATTGTCGGCACCGCTGATGCTGTAGTGCATGGCGGCGGCATGGCCGAGCGGCCAGGAAATCGACATCCGTCGCCGGATATGCCCGGCCTCGGGGAATTCCACGCCCGAGATCAGCCGCAGCAGGGTGGATTTGCCCGCCCCGTTGTGGCCCAGAATGCCCACCGCCTCGCCCCGGCTGAAGGTGGCATTCACCCCGCGCAGCACCGCCTTGCGGGTGCCGCCGTGCAGCCGGTAGCTCTTGTGCACATTCTCCAGCACAATCATGCCGCTACACCATCAGGTCGCGGCGGGCGATGCGCAGCAGCAGCATGCCCGAAAGGTTCAGCCCCACCACCCAGGTCAGCATGGTGGTCAGGTCGTAATGCGTCGGCACCGCGGTGCCGAACAGCCCATGCCGCACCATCTCGAAGCAATGCACCGAGGGGATCAACAACGCCGCCTGCTGCGCCTCGCTCGGCAGCCAGAACACCATGAAGAACGAGCCGGTGAAGGGCAGGCTGAGATAGGTGAACAGGTGCACCACCCGGTCGATCATCTCGGTCCAGATGCTCAGCGCCGCCAAAATCAACGCGGCGCCATGCGTCATGGCCAGCAAAATCACCATGCCCAGCAGCAGGGTGCCCCAGGAATCGGGCCAGAAGTCCAGCGCCATGCCGAAGCCCATCAGGAAGATCAGCATGGCCCCCGAAACCGCCGCGCCTTCCAGCAGGTTGCGGGCAATCAGCACGTCCAGCAGGGTTATCCGCCGATGATACAGCAGCGACTGGTTGCCGGTTACCGCCCCTGGCGCCCGGTTCAGCAGGCCGCGCAACAGGTAGAAGGGCATGTAGCCCGTGACCCAGAACACCACCACCGGCAGCCCGCCGGGCAGCGCATGGCCACTGATATGGTGCAGCGCGCCCAAGGCCAGGCCCAGGATCAGCGGCTCGGCGAAAATCCAGGTATAGCCAAGGTTTTCCCGGCCAAAGCGCGTCACCAGTTCACGCAGCAGCAGCGCGCCGATCACCCGGACCTGAATGCGCAGTTGCTGCGGCAGCGAATCGGGGCCGCGCAGCGGGGTGCTCACGGCCTGGCAGTGCCGCCGCGCAGCAGCGGCCGGGCGGCAACCCAACCCTGCTCCTCACGGCAATAGGTGGCGCCGCGTTCCTCAACACCCTGGCCCAGCAGCAATTCGCGGCATTCCCGGCCACTGGCGGCGGTATAGGCCCGCGCCAGCCGCACACTGCCACCGCCCGGCATGCTGGCCTGGGCGCCGGGGGCGGCGCTGGCGGCAAAGGCGGCCAGAGGGTCATTCACCGGCGGGCGCACCGCCACGGGGGCCGGGCGCGGCGCCGGCGCGGGCGTGGCCATTTCCTGCCAGCGGGCCATCTCGGCGCAACCGCTCATCAGGCCGGCGGCCAGCATGGCGATGCCCAGCAGCGGCGTGCGGGCGAGCACTTTGGCGCGTGAAATAACCTGCATTGCAACCCCAAAGCCTGAACCTCGCTGGTCTAGCAAAATGGCGGGGCCGGGCAAGCAACTTTCCGCTGCGCCGCGGCCCTGGGCAGGGCATATCAGCGGAATGCTGACCAACCGCTTAAGCGCCGAGCCTCCGGCCAGCCTGGCGGTGCCGCCGGCGCTGGCCCGGGCGCTGCCGCAACTGGCGGGGCTGCTGCCGGAATGGCGCCTGCTGCCCGAGGCCTCGGCGCCGGCCGGGGCGCCCTTGCTTTGGCTGGCCGGCACCCCGGCGCCACCGGGCCGGGCGGTGGTGTGGGTCAGCCAGGGGCCGTGGGTGGCGCCGCGCTTCGCCGCAAGCCAGGGCCTGGTGGGGCTGCTGCTGGCCGCCGAGGGCGCAGACCCGGTGGCCTCGGCCCTGGCGCAGCCGGCATCGGAGGATGCCTCGGCCGAGGTCGTGGCGCTGGCCGAGGCCTTGCCGACAGTGCGGGCGCTGCTGGCGGCCCACCCGGCACTGCCGGCGGCCCAGGCCGTGGCCCGGCTGCTGGCGGCCAGCCGGTTTGTGGATGCCTTCACCGGCCAGCCCTGCGCGCCGGCCGAGGCGCTGGGGCAGTTGCTGGCCTGGGAGCAGGCGGCGGCGGAAAATCAGGGGCTGCACGCGGCCACGGGCATGCAGGTGTTCAAGCGCGGCCTGATGCGGCAGCGGCTGGGCGGGGCGCCGCGGTTTTTCTGGCGGGGCTCGGCGGCGTTGCGCTGGGCGGCGCGCCGTGGCGGGGCCGTGGCGGTGTGGGCGGCGGCCATGCCGGCCAACCTGCCGGCCCGGGCGGCGGCGGCAGGGGTGCGGTTGGTGCAGGTGGAGGATGGCTTCCTGCGCTCGGCCGGGCTGGGGGTGCTGCTGGCGCCGGCGCATTCCCTGGTGCTGGATGGCTGGGGCATGCATTTCGACCCAGCTTCCGCGAGTGGGCTGGAGCGGTTGCTGGCCGAGACGGCGTTTTCCCAGGCCTTGCTGGAGCGGGCAGCGCGGCTGCGGCGGGCGCTGCTGCAGGCTGGGGTCTCGAAGTACAATCTGGCCGGGGATGCGGCCTTGCCCGAGGCGCCGCCGGGCCGGCGCCGGGTGCTGGTGGTGGGGCAGGTGGAGGATGATGCCTCTCTGCTGCGCGGCGGCGGAGTGGTGCGGCGCAACCTGGATTTGCTGCGGGCGGCGCGGGCGGCGCATCCCGATGGCTGGCTGCTGTACCGGCCCCACCCCGATGTGGTGGCCGGGATGCGGCGCGGGGCGGTGCCGGCCCAGGCCCTGGCCGGGCTGGCCGATGCCGAGGTGGCGGCGGTGCCGCTGGCGCCACTTTATGCGCTGGTGGAGGAGGTTTGGGTGATGTCCTCGTTGGCGGGGTTTGAGGCCCTGCTGCGCGGGCGGCGGGTGGTGTGCCTGGGCCAGCCCTTCTACGCCGGCTGGGGGCTGACCGAGGACCAGGCGCCCTTGCCGCGCCGGCAGCGCCGGCTGGGGCTGGATGCGCTGGTGGCCGGGGCGCTGATTTTATATCCGCGCTACTGGGACCCGGTAACTGGGCTGCCTTGCCCGGTTGAGGTGTTTCTGGCGCGGTTGGCGGGGATGGCGCCGCCGCCGGCACCGCGCCTGCCGGCGGTGCTGCGCCGGGCGGTGGCGCGGGCCAGCGCCTGGTGGACGGCGCTGGGGGTGCGGCTGTGACGGCTGATTCGGTGGTGATCAGCGGGGCTTCGCGTGGCCTGGGCGCGGCGCTGGCACTGGGGCTGGCCAGGCCCGGGGTGCGGCTGCATCTGCTGGGGCGGGATGCGGCGGCGCTGGCGGCGGTGGCCGGGGAATGCGCGGCCAAGGGGGCCGAGGCGCTGTGGGTCAGCCTGGAGGTGACCGATGCCGAGGCCATGGCGGCGCAGTTGCTGGCCTGGGATGCGGCGCGGCCGCTGCGGTTGCTGGTGGCGAATGCGGGGGTTTCGGCCGGGACCAGGCCGGATGGCGCGCCAGAGGGCCATGCGGCGGCGCTGCGGCAAATAAGGGTGAACCTGGAAGGGGCGCTGAACCTGGTGGAGCCTGTGTTGCCGGCCATGCTGGCGCGGGGCGGCGGGGCGGTGCTGCTGGTGGCCTCGGTGATGGCCTTCCGGGGGTTGCCGGATATGCCGGGGTACAGCGCCAGCAAGGCCGGGCTTTGGGCCTATGGCGAGGCGCTGCGGGCGGCCCATGCCGGGGCCGGGCTGCGGGTGACGGTGGCGGCGCCGGGGTTTTTTCGCAGCGCCATGAGCGCGCGGGTGCAAGGCGGCGGGCATTTTGGCCAGGTGAGCGCCGAGGCCATGGCGGCAAGCCTGCTGCGGGCGGTGGCCCAGGGGCGTGGCCGGGTGGTGGCGCCGTGGTGGCTGGGCGCAGCGCTGCGGGGGTTGGCGCTATTGCCGCCGGGGCTAGGCGACAGGCTGGCGCGGCGGGTGCGGTATCGGGTGATGCCGGGCGGATAGTTGCGCGGCGTTTGGCGCGGCGCTGCGGGTTTCGGACAAAGAGGGGGGGTTGGGGCGGTGGGGGTGGCGCTGGGTGCGGCGGCGTGGATGGCCGGAACGGGCCCGGCCATCACGACGCGGGGTGGTTTGGGCCGGCGCTGCGGGGAGCGGACAAATAGGCGGGGTTGGGCCGGTGGGGATGGTACTGGGTGCGGCGGCGTGGAGGACCGGGACGGGCCCGGCCATGACGGGTGCCAGGGCGGGTGCCAGGGCGGCTTGGGGGGCGGATGCGCAGTGGGAAAGAGCGGGCCGGGTCGCTCAGGCGCACCGGAAGGTAGAACATAATACGAACTCGCACGGAAAAACAAGCAATCAGCGGCAATCCTCGGGCGGGCGGTTGACGCTGCGGGTTTGGCCGTCGGCGCGGGTGTGGCAGCCGCCGCGCCACAGGCCCCGAAAGCTGCCGAGTTGCGCGTCCTGGTATTCGCCCTGGCCGTCGGCGCGGCCGTCGCGCAGTTCGCCGTCGTAGCGGTCGCCATTCGCCCAGGTGAAGCTGCCGCGCCCCTGGGGGCGGTCGTCGCGGAAGTCGCCCTCGTAGCGGTCCTGGTTGGGCCAGGTGTAGCTGCCGCGGCCATGCAGCCGGCCGTCGCGGAAGTCTCCGGCGTAGCGGTGGCCATTGGCCCAGGTCAGGGTGCCGGCGCCGTGCTCGCGGCCTTCCCGCAGGGTGCCGGTGTAGCGGCTGACCTGCTCGCGGCCCTCGCGCTGGTAGCGCCATTCGGCGGTGCCGTTGCCGCTGGCCGGGCCGCGCGGGCAGCTGCCGGACCAGCGCACGGTTTCGCCGGGCTGCGGATTGCCGTTCCATAGCCAGCAGCCATTGGCGGCATCCACCGTCCAGCCCGGGTTGCCGGGGCTGGCCATGTCGGCGGCCGGCGGGGGTTCCGGCCGGCCGGGGGCGGGGCGCGGCGCGGCCTGCCGGCCCTGGCGGAGCGATTGGGCCGAGGCGACCGGGGCCAGGGCGACCGAGGCCAGGGCGACCGGCACCAGGGCGGCGGCAAGCAGCAGGGTCGATAGCAGCAGGCTTGGGCGCATGGGGCGGGAACGTTCTTGTTGCGGCGGGATAGCAGCATGCCGGGGGCCTGCTGCCAAACCCGGGGGCAAACCCGGGGGCAAACCCGGGTGGCTCAGGGTTCCAGGCGCACGCCGGTCCGCTCCACCACCGCGCGGAACTTGGCGACTTCGCGCTGCATGAAGCCACGCGCCTCGGTGGGGCCGTTGGGCTGGTGCCAGGCGAGGACGCCGGCGGTTTGCAGCTTGGCGGCCAATTCGGGCTCGGCCAGGCTGGCGACCAGGGCGCGGTTCAGCGCGGCCTGGATATCGGCCGGCATGTTGGGCGGGCCGAGCAGCACGTTCCAGGTTTCCAGGTCAAAGCCGGTCACGCCGGCCTCGGCCAGGGTGGGCATGTCGGGGAAGCTGGGGAAGCGCTGGCGGCCGGTGACGGCGAGGCCACGGGCCAGGCCCTGGCGCACCTGGTTGGCGGCCGAAGCGAGCACGGCGATGCCGAATTGGGCTTCGCCGGTGAAGATGGCGGTCAGCATCTGGCCGCCGCTGCGATAGGGCACGTGGACGAAGCGGGTGTTGAGGTCGAGCGCCAGCATTTCCGTCGCGAGGTGCAGAATGGTGCCGACGCCGGAGGTGGCGTAGGTGAGGCTTTCCGGCGGGGCGGAGCGGAAGCGGGCAATGGCCTGGGCGGCGGTTTGCGCCGGGAAGTTGTTGTTCACCACCAGGATGAGCGGCGCGGTGCCGATGACCCCGAGATGCGAGAAATCCGCCACCGGGTCGTAGCGCGTGCCGCCGACCAGGGCATTGGGGGCGATGCCGTGCGAGGAGCTTTCGACCAGCATGATGGTATGGCCATCGGCCGGCTGGCGGCGGAGCCAATCTGCCGCCACCACGCCGCCGGCGCCGGGGCGGTTTTCCACCAGCACGCGGGTACCGGCGCCGAGATTGGCGGCCAGACGCTCGGCCAGCAGCCGGGCGGCGATGTCGGTGGAGCCGCCGGGGGCATAGCCGGTGGCGATGGTGATGGGCTTTTCCGGGAAGGCGAAGGCGGGAGTTGCCAGGCTGGCAAGGGCCAGGGTGAGGGCGGTGCGGCGTTGCATGGAGAGGTTCCCCCGGATTGATTCGGGCGGAACCTCGGCCTGCGGCGGGATTAGCGCAAGGGGGTGCTGTGGGAGTAAAATGAACGGCTGCTTCACGGCCGGCGGCAATGCCGCCTTGGCCGATCAGACGTTACCGACCCGGGACGGGGCCGAGCAGGCCCAGGTCGATGACCGTGCGGTAGGTATTGGCGGCCAGCAGCGGGTCGCGGCCCAACTCGGCCAGACGCTCCGGCACGCCGTCCTCGGCCAGGAGTTGCGCCACCAGCGGATCCTCCGGCCGGGGTTCCACCAGCTGGCCGACCGGGCCTGTGGTGTGGGGGCGGTTTTCCAGCAGATGGAGCAGCACGCGGGGGTCCACCGGCACCACCACGCCGCTGGTCAGGGCGAATTCATCGGCGTGCAGCAGCCGGGCGGCCAGCAGCAGGCCGGGCAGGCTGGCTTCGGCCAAATGGCGGTCCATCAGCCAGATCGCCTCGCCCGAGCAAAGGTCGTGCAATGTCAGGCCGCCGCGCGCGTCACGTTCCCCCACCTTGAACAGCGAGAAGCGGGCGGTGGCGTTGAGGACGGCCTCGTCCGGGCTGCCGGGGGGCGGGGTGGCGGTGCCGCGCAGGCGTTCCAGCGCCGGCTTGTGGCCGCCGATGGGAGAGAAGACGCCCAGGTCCATGACGCAGGCGAGTTGCGCCTCGCTGCCTGGTTCCACCTGGTTGTGGCGCCAGAGCGTCAGGGCGCGGGCCTGGGCCTGCAGGCTGACCAGCGGAATGCGGCGGGCAGCGGCGTTGAGCAGGACGCCGCGGGCCTCGGTGAGGTCGGCGTAGCGGGCTTCGGGGGACAGGTCGCTCAATTCGGCACCACGACGCCAAGCTTGCGGGCGGTGGCGACAATGCTGTCCCAGGTGTCGCGTTGCAGCGGCACGCCATTGGCCAGGCGGTCGGCGCGCAGCCGGGCCTCGGGCTCGCCGGGGGCCAGTACCTCGCCACCGGCTTCGGCCGGGCGGCAGGACTTGACCCAGGCAACGTAGTCCTCGGCCGTCTTGATGAACTCGGCCTGGGTGCCGAAATGGCTGGGCGAGATGTAGATGGAGAGCATGCCGTTGGCGATGCGGCCGCGGGCCTTGATGGGGCCGGAGGTGCCGCCGCCGGTGAAGGCGCCGGCCAGCAGCTCACACATGAAGGCCAGGCCGCTGCCCTTGTGTTCGCCAAAGGCGCGGATGGCGCCAACGCCCTTTTCGACGCTGCGCGGGCCAACGCGGTCATAGTCGCCGTAGAGGGTGTGCGGGTCGCCCGAGAGGCGGCCATCGGGCTCGATCAGCGCGTCCTTCGGCAGCTTCTTGCCGCCATTGGAGGCGACGAGGACCTTGCCCTCGGCGACGTGCGAGGTGGCGAAGTCAAGCACCACGGGCGGGGTGGTGGGCACGCCGATGGCGATGGGGGCGGTGGAGAAGCGGCGCTCGGTGCCGCCGAAGGGGGCGACGAGGACGGAGCCGGCGACGTTGACGAAGTGGATGGAGATCAGGCCTTCCTTCAACGCCTGTTCGGCATAGGCGCCCGTGCGGCCGATATGGCCGGCATTCTTCAGCGCCACCACGGCCACGCCGTGCTTCTTGGCGCGTTCGATGCCGAACTGGGTGGCCTCGGGCGCCACGGTTTGGCCGAAGCCCCATTTGCCGTCCAGCAGGGCGAAGGCGCCGCCATCCATGACGACATCGCATTGCTGCGCCGCCACCACATGGCCGGCCTGCTGCCATTCCACATAGCGCGGCACGCGGGCCACGCCATGGCTGTCATGCCCGGCGAGGTTGGCGCCCAGCAGATGGTGGCTGATGCGATAGCCCTCGGCAGCGTCGCAGCCATTGGCCACGAAGATGTCGCGGACCAGGTTTTCCAGCTTTTCGGCGCCGATCAGCACCGTGTCTTGCGTGTCCATGGCTGCACTTCTAGGGCGGGGTGTGGCCTGAGGCTAGATCACCAATCCGGTGGCGTCGTCGATCAGGTGCATGTTGCCCATATCGGCGGCCAGCGGCATGGGCACGCCGGGGGCGGCGGGCACGGTGGGGTCCAGTCGGGCGCAGATTTCGGCGCCCTCCATGCGGATATGCGCCAGGGTCTCCATGCCCATCGGCTCCACCACCTCGGGCGCCGCGTTGAAGATGGCGATGTCGGCCTTGCTGACATGCTGGGTGTCGGTCAGGTGCTCGGGCCGGATGCCGAAGGTGACCTGCTTGCCGGCATAGGCCTGGTACTTGGCCACCCGGGCGGCGGGCACGGCGAGCTCGATGCCCTGGGGCAGCCTGAGCACCAGGCCGCCGGAGCGGGCTTCCACCGTGGCGGGGATGAAGTTCATCGCCGGGCTGCCGATGAAGCCGGCGACGAAGCGGGTGCGCGGGTGGTGGTAGAGTTCCTGCGGCGGGCCGACCTGTTCGATGACGCCATGGTTCATCACCACCACGCGGTCGGCCAGCGTCATCGCCTCCACCTGGTCATGCGTGACATAGACCGTGGTGGTGCGGACGGTTTGGTGGACCTTCTTGATTTCGGTGCGCATCTGGACGCGGAGCTTGGCGTCGAGGTTGCTCAGTGGTTCGTCGAACAAAAACACCTTGGGGTCGCGGACGATGGCGCGGCCCATGGCGACGCGCTGGCGCTGGCCACCCGAGAGCGCCTTGGGCTTGCGGTCGAGCAGCATGCCGATATCGAGGATCTTGGCGGCGTTTTCGACGCGGCGGCGGATTTCCTCCTTGGGGAATTTCCGCAGCATGAGGCCGAAGGCCATGTTCTCGTACACGCTCATATGCGGGTAGAGCGCGTAGTTCTGGAACACCATGGCGATGTCGCGGTCGCGCGGGGGTACGTCGTTCACCACCGCGCCGCCGATGTCGATTTCGCCGGAGGTGATTTCCTCCAGCCCGGCGATCATGCGGAGCGTGGTGGATTTGCCGCAGCCGGAGGGGCCGACGAGGACGACGAATTCATGGTCGGCGATGTCGAGGTCGATGCCCTTCACCGCCTGCACGCCGCCTTCGTATTCCTTGATGATTTTTCGGAGCGTTACCTGAGCCATTGGGGTTATCCCTTGGTCGCGCCGGCCGTGAGGCCCGCGATGTAATAATCCATGAGGAAGGCATAGACGATGACCGGGGGCAGCGCGGCGAGCAGGGCGCCGGCCATGAGTTGGCCCCAGGCAAACGTGTCGCCCCGGATGAGCTGCGAGACGACGCCGATGGTGAGCGGCATACTGTCTGGCTGGGTGATGAAGGCGGTGGGATAGACGAAGGCCGCCCAGGAGACGGTGAAGGCGAAGATGGTGGCGGCGATGATGCCGGGCAGCGCCACAGGAATGAAGATGCGCGTCAGCATCTGCATCCAATTGGCGCCGTCGATGAGGGCGGCTTCGTCCAGTTCCTTGGGGATGGAGGCGAAATAGCCGATCATGATCCAGGTGCAGAAGGGCACGGTGAGGGTGGGATAGACCAGCACCAGGCCCCAGATGGAGTTGAGCAGGCCAAGGCCGCCGACGATTTGGTACAGCGGAATGAACAGCAGCGTGTCCGGCACCAGGTAGGTGAGGAAGACGCCGGTGGCGAGCACCTGGCTGCCCCAGAACTTCATGCGCGCCAGGGCGAAGGCGGCCAGCACCGAGATGACCATGGTGACGATGACCACCATGACGGTGACCAGGATGCTGTTGATGAAGAAGCCGCGGAACATCTCGTTGCCGAGCAGCGCCGTGTAGTTTTCCAGCGTGGGGGTGCGGATGAGCCAGGGGTTGCCGCCGAGGTCGGCGATTTCCGCACTGGTCTTCAGGCTGGTGAGCAGCATGTAGAGCGGCGGCGCCAGCATGACGATGGCGGCGATGATGAGCGAGACATAGGCGGTGATGAGCGCCCAGCGCCGTTCACTGCGCAGGCTGCCGACGCGACGGCCGAGGCCGGGGACCATGGAGGCGGCCGACATTACGCCATTTCCTTGTTGCGCTGGTTGACGCCCTTGAGGACGAAATAGGCGATGAAGGCGAGCAGCGGGAACATGAAAAGGCTGACCGCCGCGCCGCGCGGGATGTTGCCGCTGAGCACCCCCACCTGGAAGGCGTAGCTGGCAAAGACCTGGGTGAGATCGCGCGGGCCGCCATTGGTGAGGACGCGGACGATATCATAGTTGGCGAAGGTGACGATGAGGCTGAACAGCACGGTGATGCTGATGATGTTCTGCATCATGGGCAGGGTGATGTGGCGCAGGCCCTGCCAGCCGGAGGCGCCGTCGATGGCGGCGGCTTCATAGAGTTGCTCGGGCACTGATTTCAGCGCGGCGAGGTACATGATCATGAAGAAGGGCGCGCCGTACCAGACATTGACGATGATGACCGAGATGCGCGCCCACCAGGGCGAACCGAGCCAGGGAATGGACGGGCCGCCAATGGCGTTGAGCAGGTAGTTGATGGAGGAATAGGAGGGGTCGAACATCCACCACCAGCCCAGCGTCGAGAGGGCGGGCGGGATGACCCAGGGCACCAGCAGCATGCCGCGCCATTTGCGCTGCCCCTTGGTGGGCAGGTGGTGCAGCATGTGCGCCAGCCAGAAACCGATGAGCGCCTTGAGCAGCACGGCGGTGATGGCGAAGAAGCAGCTTTGCCAAATGACCGCGCGGAAGGTCTCGTTGTCCAACAGGATGTCGAAGTTTTCCAGGCCGATGAAGGCGGTCATCCGCCGGTTCAGCGTGGCCAGGTAGATGGCGTAGCTGGCCGGCCAGGCCACCAGCCCGGCGATGACCGAGATGAGCGGCAGGGTCATCAGGAAGGCGATGGTGGAGCGCCGGCGGGCAAAGCGCTTCATGGCGTTGCTGGGCGGGCGGGCGGCGGGCGGCCTTGCGGGCGCCACGGCGGCGCTGCTGTCCGGGGCCATGCGGTATTCCTTTGATGGGGAGGCGGGATGGGGCGGGTGACACAGCGCCACCCGCCCCGGCGGCTGGTTCAGCCGCGCCGCATGTTGTTGATCTCGCGTTCCAGCCAGGCCATGGCCTGGTCCACCGTTTCGCCACCCTGGGCGACGCGGGCGATGACCTTGGTGTTGAGCGCCTGGATGTACATCTGGCTGGCGAGTTCCGCCGGGGCCGGTTCAAACGCAATGCTGGTGCGCGCCTGGTGGTGCGGCTTCAGCGGGTAGTTGAAGATGGTGCCGACCGGCGGGCTGGTGGTTTCCCAGACCTTGAAGTCGGTCATGCTCGCAAACGGCGGAATGTCGTAGCCACCGGATTTATTGGTGATGGCTTCGGCATTTTCGCGCTGGGTGATGAATTCCAGGAATTCCTTGGCGGCGGTTTTGTTGCGGCCAAAGGCCCAGACGCCGGTGGTGAAGGGCAGGTAGGCCAGGAAGCGGCCTTCCGGGCCGGCCGGCATCGGGATGGTCCAGCACTTCTCGGCCACCTGCGGCGCGTCTCGCTTGGCCACGGCCCAGGCGCTGGGCGGGTTGAACACCAGCGCCGAGCGGCCGGAGATGAGGGCGCGGTTGTTGGAGGCATCGTCCCAAGCCCAGACATCGCTGGGCAGGAAGCGGCTGAGGCGGACGCCGAGTTCGATGGCGGTCTTCAGCTTGGCATTGCCGCGAATGGTGGGCTTGCCAGTGGCATCCGTGATGTGGGCGCCATAGCCGGCGAAGAGCGCGCCGACCCAGTCCACGGCATCAGAGAACTGACCCATGGGCAGGCCGAAGGAGAAGCCGGCCTTGTGGCACTTCTCGGCGGCGGTGACGAAGGTCTCCCAGGTCCAGTTGTCAGCGCCGGGGCCACGGGTGTTGTTGGCCGGCCACATCGCGCGCACATCGATGCCGGCGTGTTCCAGCATGAGGTCGAAGCGGACGCAGGCGGGCTTGTTCTGCGTGCCGGAGGTGGCGGGAACGCCGCGCCACTTGCCGCCATGCTTGCAGAGGAATTCCGCCACCGGGTTGATGGGGCCATACTTGCCGACCAGCCGGCCGATGACGTCGTCGACCGGCTCCAGCTTGTCGGAATAGGCGCCGACATCCCAGGGGGTGAGGGAGATGCCATCATGCCCGCTGCGGGACTGGGCCTGGGCGGCGGCGGTGAGCTGGAGCTGGTTGCCGGTGGTGTTGATGAAGTCGAGCGAGACGGTGACGCGCTTTTGTTCGCCCCATTTGGTGGCGAGTTCCTTCAGCGCGTCATTGCCGCCGGGGACCCAATGGTCCCAGAAGGCGAAGCGCAGGCTGCCTGCGGTGCCCTGGGCGTGCACCATGGGGGCGGCGAGCACCCCTGCGGCGGCCACGCCCGCGCCCGAACGCAGCACATTGCGCCGGCTTGTTCCGTTTTTGGTCATTCCTGTTCGTCCTCCTGTATGCGGCCGGAATTTATTCCGTGCCTGATTTTATGCCGTAGCCTAGGCGCGGCGGGTGGCGGAACGCAACGACGCAGAGTGGTGCGGAACGGTTTGACCGGGGGCGCGGCAACCCTCACCTTGCGGCCCGCATGAATGACCTTTCCGCCACCTTGAATGCCACCCTGGGGCTGCTGGCCGGGCCGGACCCGACCCTGGCGGGTATCGTTGGGCTTTCATTGCAGGTGAGCCTGACCGCGGTGCTGCTGGCGGCGCTGCCGGGGCTGCCGCTGGGGGCGCTGCTGGCGGTGCGGCGGTTTCCGGGCCGGGGCGCGGTGGTGGTGGCGACCAATGCCATGATGGGCCTGCCGCCGGTGGTGGCGGGGCTGGTGCTGTACCTGCTGCTGTCACGCTCAGGCCCGCTGGGCGGGTTGGGGTTACTGTTTTCCCCCGGGGCCATGGTGCTGGCGCAGGCGGTGCTGGTGGCGCCGATTCTGGTGGCGCTGTCTCGCCAGGCGCTGGAGGCGCTGTGGGAGGAATATGAGGAACAGCTGCGCAGCTTTGGCGCCGGGCCGGGCCAGGCGGTGCGGACGCTGCTGTGGGAAGGCCGCTACCCGCTGCTGACCGTGCTGCTGGCCGGGTTTGGCCGGGCGGCGGCGGAGGTGGGGGCGGTGATGATCGTGGGCGGGAATATCGAGGGCTATACCCGCACCATGACCACGGCGATTGCGCTGGAGACGAGCAAGGGCGACCTGCCGCTGGCGCTGGCGCTGGGCGGGGTGCTGCTGGCGCTGGTGCTGCTGGTGAACGGGCTGGCGCAACTGCTGCGCGGCGCGGCGCAGCGGGCCGAGCGCTAGCCATGGGGTTCGCCCTGCCCTTGCGGCTGAACGGGCTGCGCTTTGCCATTGGCCCGGTGGAGATCATTCGCGGCATAACGCTGGAGCTGCATGAGGGTGCGCCGAGCCTGCTGGTAGGGCCGAATGGCGCCGGCAAATCCGTGTTGCTTCGGCTGCTGCATGGGCTGCTGCAGCCAAGCGGCGGCAGCCTGGAATGGGCCAGGCCCGAGGCGCGGCCGCCCGGGCTGGCGCCGCGCGATTCCATGGTGTTCCAGCGGCCGGTGCTGCTGCGGCGCACGGTGCTGGCCAATGCCACCTATCCGCTGCGGCTGCTGGGGCATTCGGCGGCCGAGGCGCGGGTGCGGGCCGAGGCGGCGCTGGAGCGGGTGGGGCTGGGCCGGATGCTGGACCGGCCGGCGCGCGGGCTTTCGGGCGGGGAACAGCAGAAGCTGGCGCTGGCGCGGGCCTGGGCGCTGGCGCCGGAGGTGCTGTTTCTGGATGAGCCGACGGCGGCGCTGGACCCGGCGGCGAGCAAGGCGGTGGAGGCGATTATTGCCGCCATTGCCGAGGGCGGCACCAAGGTGGTGATGACCACGCATGATCTGGCCCAGGCGCGGCGCTTGGCCGGGGAAGTGCTTTTTCTGCATCATGGCCGGGTGGTGGAGCGTGCGGTGGCCGCCGAGTTTTTCGCCGGGCCGCGTACCGAGGAAGCCATGGCGTTTCTGCGCGGCGAGCTTTTTTGGTAATGGCCAGAATTAGAGCTTGAAATTTATTTGCACGGTATTTTGCGGCAATCCGTGCAATTGCGGCGCGTATCTGCCATATATTGTTCGCATTCGCGGCAGTGAAAATATTGCGCCAATAATTCCAGCTTTTCCGTAACGGAGAATGCGGTGGCGTGCGCTTGTCCCCGGCGGCCGGAGCAGCACAACATGAGCAGCACCAACCAGGGCATGATGGCCAACCTGACGGCCCGCTGGGAATCTGCCAAGCCGATGGTGGTGGGGGTGATCTTTGGCCTCATCGCCGGGCCGATCATCTCGGGTTATGCCGGCTTCCAGGTGCGCAGCAGCACGGCGCATGCGGCGGCGCATGCCGAAATGCTGGCGATGCGCGCCGATATTTGCGCGGCCCAGGTGCATGGCGAAGTGGCCGCCACCAGTGGGCTGGGCTGGCAGCAGCAGAACGACCTGGCGCGCAAGCATGCCGCCATGCCGGGCTCCACCACCGTGGACCCCGAGGTGGTGTACGCCTGCGCCGGCAAGCTGGCGCGCTGACCGAAACCGAAAACAGGCAGGAGAAGCGCCATGGCCAAGGGCCAGAAAAAGAGCAACCGCGAAGCCAAGAAGCCGAAGGCCGACAAGAAGCCGGCGCCGGTATCGGCTTCGCCCTTCAGCCGGCCCGCACCGGCACCGAAGAGCCCGCGGGGCGCGAGCTGACACCATGGCCGTGATTGCGCACCGCTATGGCGTTGGCCAGAAAATCGAGTTTCTGCCCGGCAAGCTGGATGGCGCCGCGCCAGGCGGCACCTATACCGTGGTGCGGTGCATGCCGAATGACGGCAAGGACCGCGAATATCGGGTGAAGAACGCCCGGGATGGCCATGAGCGGGTGGTGCGGGAAAGCCAGATCCAGCGCGGGCCGGGCAGCCCGCTGGACCGGGTTTAACAGGTTCAGTTCCAACCCGGCTCGCGCCACTCGGCGTTCTCGTCCAGCGGGAAGGTGGGGCGGGGCAGGCGCTTCCAGGGGAAGTTGGTGAGGATGGGGCTGGTGAGGCCGGCGGTGTCGACCTCGAAGACGCGGTCGGGCGAGAAGAACTCGTCGAAGCCGGCACGGAAATGGCCGCGGCTTTTCACCACCACCACGCGGGCGGCGGCAATGTCGATGCCGTGCATCTCCAGCATGCGCGGTTCATGGCATTGCCGGCGCAGGCTGCCCACCACCACGCGCAGGCCGCTGCCCTGCAATTCCAGCAGCGCCGAGGGGCCGAGGCTGAACTGCCGGCCAGCCATGGTGCCGCGCCGACCAATGCCCTCGCCATTGCGCAGCACCAGCACGCGGGCGCGGGCGGTGAAGGTCTTGCCGAACTGGTCTTCGACGCGGTTGAACACGGCGGTGAACTCGGCGCCTTCGCCGAGCGCATGGGCTTCGGCGGCCAAGGCTGGGTCGATGAAGTTGCCCAGCACGGCGCCCTGCACCCCGGCTTCGTGCAGGGTGCGCAGCAGGTAGGGGGTGTTGCCACGGCCGCCGCCGCCGGGATTGTCGCCGGCATCGGAATAGATGATGGGGGCGTGGGCGCCGCTTGCGGCACGCAGCGCGAGTTCGGCGGCCTCGGCCAGGCTGAGCAGGCGGCGGGTGTGGCGGTGGCGTTCGCCCCAGCCGCGCCGGGCCAGGGTAAGGGCCGCTTCGCGGGCGGCGCGTTCATCGGCGCCACGGGCGGTGACGGTGATGGTGATGCCGCATTTGGGTAGATCAGAGAAGGTGAACCCGCCAGCGACGCTGGCATTGGCGATGCGCGGGTCGCGCGCCATCAGGGCCTCGGCGTCGCGGATGAGGTCGGCGTAGGGGCCTTCGGCGGTGAGCAGGGTGACCGAGGGCGGGGTGAGCGGCAGGCGGATGAAGGCGCGGGCGAAGGTTTCGCCGGCCAGGGCCTCGCGGATCAGCGCGGCGGATTCGGCGGCGCGGGCGGCCATGTCGACATGCGGGTTGGTGCGATAGACCACCAGGGCGGTGCAGGCCGCCACCAGGGCTTCGCTGACATTGCAGTGCAGGTCGTGGCTCACCACGATGGGCACGGCGGGGCCGACAATGGCGCGGACCATGGCGAGCAGGGTGCCGTCGCTGTCTTCATCGGCCACCGCCGAGGAGGCACCATGGCTGCCGATATAGACCGCGTCCAGCGGCAGGGCGGCGGCCAGGCCAGTGCGGATTTCGTCCAGGAAGCCCTGGAACACGGCCTGGTCGATGGGGCCGCCGGGCGGGGCCGAGGCGACCAGGATGGGCACGGGCTGCCAGGGGCCGGTGCTGTCCATGTGGCGGTAGAAGCCGGGGAATTCGGCCGGCAGGCCGCTGGTTTCGGCCCGGGCCAAACCCGAGATGGCCGCGCCGCGTTCCAGGCATTGGGCGGTGAAATCGGCCATGGTGGTGGGCGGGGCGAAGCCATTGGCTTCCAGGTGCAGGCCCAGGACCGCCACCCGGGGTGGCGCCTTTTGTGATGGATTCATGCCGAAGGTCCCCCCGGATTGCCGCTCTCGTAACCCTGTATAGACTGCCCCTGGCAGAATCCGAGACTGATGATGGCCAAGCTTGAGGACGCTATCCGCTTGCTGGCACGGCTGGTGGCCTTTGATACCACCAGCCGCAACAGCAACCTGGCGCTGATCGACTTCGTGCAGGCGGAGTTGATGGCGCATGGCGTTGCCTGCCATGTGCGGCCCGATGCGAGCGGGCGGAAGGCCAACCTGCACGCCATTGTGGGGCCGGCGGTGGCGGGGGGCATTGCGCTTTCGGGCCATGTGGACTGCGTGCCGGTGGAGGGCCAGGCCTGGCTGGCGGACCCCTTCACGCTGCGGCGGGCGGCGGGGCGGCTGACCGGGCGCGGGGCCTGCGACATGAAGGGGTTTGTGGCCTGCATGATGGTGGCCGGCATGGCTGCCGCCGAGCGCGAATTGGCGCGGCCACTGCATTTGCTGTTCACCTTTGACGAGGAAACCACCTTTGCCGGCGCCCGGCAGATGGCGGCCGAAATGCCCGCCGATGCGCCACTGCCAGCGATGTGCATTGTGGGCGAGCCGACCAGCATGGCGCCGGTGATTGCCCATAAGGGCTATGCCAGTTGGAATGCGCGGGTGACCGGGCTTTCGGGGCATTCGTCGCGCTACGATACAACCGCCAATGCGCTGAGCGCCGCCGCCGAAGCCGTGGCCTGGCTGGCGGCGCAGGGCCGCGGCTTTGCCGCCAGCGGGCGGCGCGATGCGGGGTTCACCCCGCCGCATACCACGGTGCATGCCGGCACCTTCCAGGCCGGGACGGTGCTGAACATTGTGCCGGACCTGGCCGAGTTCACCTTTGAGGTGCGGGCGGTGCCGGGGGATGACCCGCTGGCGGTGCTGGCTGGGTTGCAGGCGCATATGGAGGAGGTGGTGATGCCGCCGTTGCAGGCGGTGCATCCGGGGTGTGTGGCGGAGTTTCGCGAGCGCGCCTTTGCTCCGGCGCTGGGGCTGCCGGAGGGCCATGAGCTGACGCTGCTGACCCAGCGGCTGACCGGGCACAACCATGCCAGCCGGGTGAGCTACGGCACCGAGGCCGGGTTTTATGCCGGCCTGGGCATTCCCACCATTGTCTGCGGCCCCGGCGACATTGCCCAGGCGCATCAGCCCGAGGAATGGGTGACGGAGGCGGATATGGCCGCCTGCTTGCAGCATCTGGCCCGGTTGACCGACATGTTGGCGGCATGAGCACCGCCAGCGACAGCCTGCCGCCCGACCTGGCGGCGCTGCTGGCGGGTTCGCTGGACGCGCCGCGCCTGGCGGTGCGGATTGCGCCGCCGGATATTCGCGCCTGGCTGCCGGGCAATACCCTGCCGGGGGTATGGAGCTTTGCCGCCGAGGCGCCCGGGCCGCATGTGGTGGTGAATGCGCTGATGCATGGCAATGAGATTGCCGGCGCGGTGCTGCTGGATGGCTGGCTGCGCGCCGGGCTGCGGCCGCTGCGGGGCCGGCTGAGCCTGGTTTTCGCCAATCTGGAAGCCTATGCGCGGTTTGACCGGGATGATCCGACGGCCAGCCGCTTTCTGGATGAGGATATGAACCGGCTATGGGATGCCGAGACGCTGGAAGGCGGCCGGCGTTCCTGCGAGTTGCGCCGCGCCCGGGTGCTGCGGCCGGTGTTTGATGCCGCTGACATTGTGCTGGATCTGCATTCCATGCTGTGGCCGGGCGAGCCGCTGCTGCTGTGTGGCGCCGCGCCGCGCGCCGCCGCGCTGGCGCAGCGGCTGGGCACGCCGGGGCTGGCGGTGGCGGATCAGGGGCATGAGGGCGGCATGCGGCTGCTGGACTACCTGCCGTTCAGTGCGCCGGGTGGCCAGCGCACGGCGATGTTGCTGGAAGCCGGCAGCCATTGGGAGCCCGCCACCGTGGCGCAGATGCAGGCCAGCGCCGCCCGGTTGCTGCGCCTGCTGGGGGTGGTGGCGGTGGACCACCCTGCCCTGGCGCCGGCGGCGGAATTCGCGCCCGGCCGCCGCGCCGAGGTGACGCGGACAGTGACGGCGGCGAGCCATAATTTCAGCTTTCTGCGGCCCTACCGGGGCGGGCATGTGGTGGCGCGGCGCAATACGCTGATAGCGCTGGATGGCGAGGTGGAAATTCGCACCCCGCATGATGACTGCGTGATGGTGATGCCCAACCTGCGCGTGGGGCGGGGGCAAACCGCGGTGCGGCTGGCGCGGTTTGCGGCGTAGCCCGGGTTGCGCGAAGACTTCGTCGGCCTGGGCCATCAATGCGGCTGGCAGGGTGAGGTCGAGCGCCAGGGGGAGCACAAACAAGCGTGGCGACCATGCCTTGCCGGCGCCGGGCGGGGCGCCGCATGATTGGGCCATGACCATAGCTGATTTCAGGCGCCGCACGCTGCTTGCCCTGCCCGCGCTGCTGGGCGCCGGGGCGCAGGCGCAGGTGCCTTCTGGGCGGGGCGTGCCGAGGGTGGTGGCGATTTCGCCGGGGCCGACGCACACCATGCCGGCGTTCAGGACCGCGCTGGCCGAGTTGGGCTACCCGGTGGCGCTGGAGGTGGTGACCAGTGGGCTGGACGGGCCGGAGGCGGCCGCCGCCGTGGCTGGTGCCAGCGTGGTATTGGCTATTTCGCCGGCTGGCATTGCCGCGGCGCGGCGGATGACCCAGCGCATTCCCATTGTGGCGCTGGACCTGGAACTGGACCCGGTGGGCAGCGGGTTGGTGGAGACGCTGGCGCGGCCCGGGGGCAATGTGACCGGGTTGTTCCTGGACCAGCCCGGCCTGGCGGCGAAGTGGCTGCAGATGCTGGCCGAGGCGGTGCCGACGCTGCGGCGCCTGGCAATGCTGTGGGACCCTGCCAGCGGCCCGACGCAGCGCGATGCGGTGCTGGCCGCCGCACAAGCCCAGGGCATGCAGGCCGAGACGCTGGAGCTGCGCGGCGGCGAGTTTGAGGCGGCCTTTGCCCGCATGGCGGCGATGCGGGCCGAGGGGTTGGTGCTGGGCTCCTCGCCGCTGGTGTTCCAGGGGCAGGAACGGTTGGTGCAGCTGGCCACGGCGGCGCGGCTGCCGAGCATTACGATGTTCACCGATTTTGTGGTGGCGGGCGGGTTCCTGGCCTATGGGCCGGACCGGGGCGATATGGGCCGCCGCGCAGCGTTTTATGTGGACCAGATTTTGAAGGGCCGGCGCGCAGCGGAATTGCCGGTGGAGCGGCCGAGCCGGTTTGAGCTGGCGATAAACCTGAAAACCGCCCGGGCCATGGGGCTAACCGTGCCGCAGGCGCTGCTGGCACGGGCGGATGAGGTGATTGACTAGAGCAATATCCGTTCTGATGGAATCATCAGAACGGATTTCTTGCTCTAGTATCAAATAGTTATAGAGCACGAAATGCGCCCATCAGGGCGCATAGTGCTCTAGCGGCTATTCCAGCCCGTTCAGGCTGCGCCAGTGGCGGGCGATGTCCATGCGGCGGGCGAACCAGACGCCCTGGTGGCGGCTGATGTGTTCCAGCAGCATTTCCAGGCCACGCATGCGCGCTGGGCGGCCGATGACGCGCAGATGCAGGCCGATGCTGAGCATCTTCGGCGCGGTGGCGCCTTCACGCAGCAACCAGTCAAAGGCGCTGCTGCAGTAGCCGGCGAAATCCTCGGGCCGGACGAAGCCCTGGCCGGGGGCGAAGCGCATGTCGTTGGTGTCAAACGCGTAGGGCAGCACGACGTGTGGCTTGCCCTGCACCTGCACCAGGCGGGGCAGGTCGTCGTCATAGGCGTCGCTGTCGTAGAGGAAGCCGCCTTCCTCCAGCAGCAGGCGGCGGGTGTTGATGCTGGCCGAGGATTTGGTGTGCCAGCCCAGCGGGCGCTGGCCGCAGGCGGCGTGCAGGGTGGCGACAGTGCGGGCGATGGTCTCGCGCTCCTGCGCCTCATCCATGCCGGCATGGCTTTCCCAACGCCAGCCATGGGCGCTGATCTCATGCCCGCGTGCGGCCGGCTGCGCGGCGAGTTGCGGGGTATGCGCCACGGCGCGGCCGCAGCATGAGAAGGTGGCCTTGACGCCAAAGCGGTCCAGCAGGTCCAGCAGGCGCCAGAGCCCGGCGCGGACGCCGTAGTCGAACTGGCTTTCCATGCAGAGGTCGGGCGCGCCCTGCACGATGCGGCCGGTCTCGGGCATCATCTCGTTGCGGTCGTCGCCGGAGAGCAGGGAGAATTCGGCGCCCTCCTCCACATTCACCACCACCGAAACCGCCAGCTTGGCGCCGCCCGGCCAGTGCGGGTGCGGCGGTTGGCCGGCATAGCCGAGCAGGTTGCGGGTGGTGGGGGGCATGCCGCCGGGCAGGCTCATGGGGGCTCTCCATGTGGTCTGTTGCGCAGCGTGGCATAGTGCCAGGATGCCGGAAACGGAGATGTGCGATGACCGGTTCCAGAGAGGGCGCCATTGCCCGCGCCCATGCCTGCTACGACAGCGGCGCCTACCTGAACGCGCTGCGGGCGCTGGTGGCGGTGCCGACGGAAAGCCAGATGCCGGAGCGGCGCGGCGACCTGTATCGGTACTGCCAGGAGACGCTGCCGCCGATGCTGGCGCCGATGGGCTTTACCTGTGAGACGCTGGACAACCCCGACAAGCGCCACGGCCCGGTGCTGCTGGCCACGCGGCATGAAGGCGCGGCGCTGCCGACGATTTTGATCTACGGCCATGGCGATGTGGTGCGCGGGCTGAAGCCGCAATGGACCGAGGGGCGCGACCCCTGGGAAGTGCGGGTTGAGGGCGACAAATGGTATGGCCGTGGCACGGTGGACAATAAGGGCCAGCATTTGATTGCCCTAGAAGCGCTGCGCGCCACCCTGGCCGAGCGCGGCAAGCTGGGCTTCAACGTGAAATTCTTCATTGAAACTGGCGAGGAAGTTGGCTCGCCGGGGTTGCTGGACTTTTTGGAGATGCATCGGGAGAAATGTGCCGCCGATGTGTTCATTGCCCTGGATGGCCCGCGGCAGACCACCTTCATGCCGGAGATGACGCTGGGGGCGCGCGGCGGCTACGCCTTTGACCTGGTGGTGGAGTATCGGAAGGAGGAGCATCACAGCGGCCATTGGGGCGGCGTGCTGGATGACCCGGGCTTTGTGTTGGCGCATGCGCTGGCCAGCATCGTGACGCCGCGTGGTGCGATTCTGGTGGATGGCTGGCTGCCGGCCAATGTGCCGGCGAATGTGACCGAGGCGATTGACGCGCTGGTGTTTGAGGAGATTCCGGGCACGCCGGAAGGCAGCGCCGATTGGGGCGAGCCGGGGGTGAGCAAGGCGCGGCGGATTTATGGCGGCACCGGCGTGATTGTGCTGGCCAGCGTGTGCGGCCACCCGGATGCGCCGACCAATGCGGTGCAGGGCAGCGCCCGCGCCCGGTTGCAGGTGCGGCATACGGTGGATGTGCCGGCCGAGAGCATTGTGCCCAACCTGCGCAAGCACCTGGACAAGCATGGCTTTCAGATGGTGCGGATTGAGGAGAAGATGACGCGCGGGATGTTCCCCGCCAGCCGCACAAATCCGGAAGACCCCTGGGTGAAGGCGGTGGCGCGCAGCATGGCGCGCACCGCCAATCGGACGCCGAATATCGTGCCAAACAGCAGTGGGTCCTCGCCTTCCGGGTTGTTCCTGGATGTGCTGGGCACGCCGGCGATTTGGATTCCCAACAGCTACCCCGGCTGCAACCAGCATGGGCCGGATGAACACGCGCTGGCGCCGCTGCTGCGCGAAGGGTTGGGCATCATGGCCGGGCTGTGGTGGGACATTGGTGAGCGGGGCGGGCCGTGATTGCCCGCCGCGCCCTGCTGGGTGCCGCCCTGGCCAGCCCGGCGCTGGCGCAGGCTGGCTTTCCCAATCGGCCGGTGAAGCTGATTGTGAGCTACAGCGCCGGCGGCGTGGCCGATACCTGCTGCCGGATATTGCAGCAGAAGGTGGGCGAGCATCTGGGCCAGCCGCTGATTATTGAGAACCGCACCGGGGCTTCCGGCGCGGTGGGCGGGGCGGCGGTGGCGCAGGCGGCGCCCGATGGCTACACGCTGCTGGTGGAGGGCGCGACGAGCATTACCGCGCCGATGGTGAACAAGACCTGGCCGGTGGACTACACCACGCTGGTGCCAGTGGGGCAGATAACCGCCGCGCCCTATGTGCTGGGCGTGCGGCGGGATTTTCCGGCCGAGGATTTGCGCGGGTTTTTGGCCGAGGCGCGGCGGCGGCCGGGGCAGGTGACCTTCGGCACACCGGGCATTGCCCATATTGCGCATTTGATGGGCGAGCTGATGCAGCATCTGGGCGGGGTGCGGATGGAGCATGTGCCCTATCGCGGCGGCGCCGATGCGGCGCGTGACCTGATGGGCGGGCGGATTGACGCGGTGTTCATCAGCGAGAGCAGCCTGCAGCCGGCGCTGGCCAATGGCAGCGGCCGGGCGATGGGCGTGACCGGCCCGGCGCGGCGGCCCAACCTGCCGGGGGTGCCGGCGATTGGCGAGGTGCTGCCCGGCTACCTGCTGGATACCTGGATGGTGATATTCGCCCCCGCCGGCACGCCGCCGGCCGTGGTGGCACGGCTGAACGCGGCCTTGCGGCATGCCACCAGCGATACCGGGGTGCGCGCCAGGCTGGACCAGACCGGGAATGACGCCGTGGTGGGCAGCCCGGCCGAGGCCGCCGCCCTGCTGGCGCGGGACCGCGCCACGCTGGGGCCGCTGATCCGCCAGGCTGGGCTGTTGGCAAGCGGCTGAAGCCGGTTGATATTGCCCGGCAACGCCAGAGGAAACACACCATGAGTTCGCCGAAGCCGCGCGGCCGCCAGTTTTTCGCCAATCCGGGCCCGACCAATATTCCGGATTCGGTGCTGCATGCGCAGGCGCATGTGACCATCGACTTCAACGACCCGGCCTTTCTTGAAGTCTATGACCACGTCGTGCTGGGCGTGAAGCAGGTGCTGAAGACACAATCAGAATTGTTTTTCTACACCGCCTCGGGCCATGGCGCCTGGGAAGCGGCGCTGGTGAACCTGTGCTCGCCCGGGGATGCGCTGCTGGTGATTGAGACCGGCTTCTTCTCGGAAGGCTGGTCGCACATGGCGGCGGATTTGGGCTTCAAGCCCGAGAAGCTGGTAGCGGATTGGCGGCGGGGTGTTGACCTGGGCGCGCTGGAAGCGCGGCTGCGGGCCGATGCCGGCCATTCACTGAAGGCGCTGTGCGTGGTGCATAATGAAACCGCCACGGGCATGAGCCTGCCGGTGCAGGAGGTGCGGCGCATTCTGGACCGCGTGGGCCACCCGGCGCTGCTGCTGGTGGATACCATCTCCTCGCTGGGCAGCTTTGACTTCCGCATGGATGAATGGGGCGTGGATTGCGCCGTGGGCGGCAGCCAGAAGGGGCTGATGCTGCCGACGGGCATGAGCTTCACCGGCGTTTCGGCCAAGGGCATGGCGGCGCATGCCAAAAGCACCATGCCGAAGCATTACCTGAGCTGGACGCAGATGATGACCCGCCGGCACCGCAGCTTTGTGGGCACGGTGCCGACCAGCTACTTCTACGGCCTGCGCGAGAGCCTGCGGCTGCTGCTGGATGAGGAAGGGCTGGACAATGTGTTCGCCCGGCATGCCCGGCTGGCGGAAGCGGTGCGGCGCTGCGTGCGGCACTGGAGCGGCAATAACGGGCCGCAGCTGTTCTGCGAGAATACCGAGCGGTTTTCCGACAGCGTGACGGCGATTCTGGTGCCCGAGGGGCACGACGCCAATGCGCTGCGTCAGGTGGCGCTGGGCAAGTACAATGTTTCGCTGGGTGGTGGGCTGGGGCCGCTGAATGGCAAGGTGTTCCGCATTGGCCATTTGGGTGACCTGAACGAGCCGATGATTC
>CANFIE010000004.1 GCA_947446625.1 Acetobacteraceae bacterium
CGCAGCCCGTGGTAGATGGGGCTGTTATGGGTGGTGGGCATGTCGGCGGTGTCGATCATGTCCTTCACGCCCAATGGCAGGCCGTGCAGCACGCCGCGCTTGTAGGCCTTGTCGAGTTCCCGGGCGCGGGTGAGGGCGAGGGCGGGGTCGAGGAAGCTCCAGGCCTTGGTGATGGGCTCGCGCTGGGCGATGCGCTCCAGGCAGGAGCGCAGCAGGGCTTCGGCGCTGAGCGTGCCGGCGCGCAATTGCAGGGCCGCGGCCGATGCTGTGAGTTGCCAGGGTTCCATGAGTACTGCCTTCGGTGATGCTGCGGCGGTGCGCAGCAAGCCGCATGCCGCTCAGTTGGTCAGGCGTTGGCGCCAATGCGGCTTCAGCAATTCCAGAATGCCGATGGTGGCCAGGCCGGCGGCCAGGGTCACGGCCAGGTCGTCGGCGTGCAGCGGGCCGAAGCGGAACATGCGCTGCACGAAGGGCACCAGCAGCGTGACGCCGAGCATGACCGCCACCACCAGCATGACCCAGCGCAGCGCAGTGTTGTGGCGGCGGAAGGCGGTGATGAGCGAGGCGCTGAACGAGCGGTTGACGAAGATGAGCCCGACGATGCAGAGCACCAGGGCGAAGAAGGTGAGCGAGCGGACCTCGGCTTCCGCCATGCCGCGCTGCAGCGCGAGCAGGAAGATGCCGGCGGTGAGGGCGAGGACGACAGTGCCTTGCAGCACGCTCCAGCCCAGCAGCGCGGTGGAGAAAAGCGGTGCGCTGGGGTCGCGCGGTGGGCGCTGCATGATGCCTTCCTCCTCGGTCTCGGCTTCGAACACCAGGGTGCAGACCGGGTCGATGACCATTTCCAGGAAGGCGATGTGCATGGGCGAGAGCAGGATGGGCAGGCCGAAGATGAGCGGCAGCAGCGCCAGCCCGGCAATGGGCACATGGATGGCGATGATGAAGCCCATGGATTTGCGCAGATTGTCGAAGACGCGCCGGCCCAGCCGCACGGCGGCGACGATGGAGCCGAAATCGTCATCCAGCAGCACCAGGGCGGATGCTTCGCGCGCGACATCGGTGCCGCGGCCGCCCATGGCAATGCCGATATGCGCGGCCTTGAGCGAAGGCGCGTCGTTCACGCCGTCTCCGGTCATCGCCACCACCTCGCCATCGGTTTTCAGTGCGGTGACGATGCGCAGCTTTTGTTCCGGCATGATGCGGGCGAAGACCGTGGCGGTGCGGGCCTGCTGCGCCAGGGTGGCGTCATCCATGCCGGCCAGGGCTTCGCCGGTGATGATGGTGGTGGCATCCAGCCCCGCCTGGCGGGCGATGGCGGCGGCGGTGGTGGGGTAGTCCCCGGTGATCATCACCACGCGCAGCCCGGCGGTGCGGCATTCGGCCACAGCCTCGACCACGCCGGGGCGCAGCGGGTCCGCCAGACCCATCAGGCCGAGCAGGTGGAAGGCGAAGCCGGCCTGGGTTTCGGGCCAGGTATCGCCAGCATGGCTGGCGCGGGCCACGGCGAGCACGCGCATGCCCTGGGCGGCCATCGCCTCGGTGGCGGCGGTCAGCGTGGCGCGGGCTTCGGGGTTCAGTTGGCAGAGGGTGGCGATGGCCTCGGGCGCGCCCTTGGCGGCGGCGATGCTCTCGGCGCCGGCGGTGGCGGGGCGCCAGAGATTGGTCATGGCCAGCAGGTCTGGGCGCAGGCCGTAGCTGTGCAGCAGCGTGGCTGGTGGTGTGGTGCCGGGCAGGGTTTCGGCCAGGGTGTGGAAGGCCTGCTCCATGGGGTCGAAGGGTTGTGGCGCGCTGGCCAGGCGACCGGTTTCCGCCAGCAATTGGAAGGCGGGCGGCAGCGTGCCCTGCTGCGGCTGGAAGCTGCTGCCATCGGGCAGGCCGAGCGCGGCGACGGTCATGCGGTTCTGTGTCAGCGTGCCGGTCTTGTCGGTGCACAGCACGGTGGCGGAGCCGAGCGTTTCAATGGCGGCGGCGCGGCGGGTGAGAACGCGGGCCTTGGAGATGCGCCAGGCGCCCATGGCCATGAAGACGGTGAGCACCACCGGCAATTCCTCGGGCAGCATGGCCATGCCAATGGCGATGCCGGCCAGCAGCGCATCCAGCCAGCCGCCGCGCAGGGTGCCGTAGAGCAACGCGGCGAGGATGCTGACGGCGGCGCCGAAGATGGCGCAGAAGGTGACCAGCCGGCGCATCTGCACCTGCAGGCGTGGTGGCTCCACCTGCAGTGCGTTCAGGGATTGGCCGATGCGGCCGATTTCGCTGTGTGAGCCGGTGGCGGTGACTTCCGCAATGCCGCTGCCGCGCACCACGAGGGTGCCGGAGAAGACCTGGGGCAGGTCGTCGCCACCAGGGCGGGCGGCGGGCGCCGGCGCGCCGGCGCGCTTGCGGACCGGTACGGATTCACCGGTGAGCAGGGATTCGTCGGTCTGCACGTCGGTGGCTTCGATGAGCCTGGCATCGGCGGGCACGCGGTCGCCCTCGGCCAGCACCACCAGGTCGCCGCGTACCACCTCGCGCCCCGGAATGCGCAGGCGGGCGCCTCCGCGGATAACCAGGGCGCGCGGGCTGGTGAGGTCGCGCAGTGCTTCCAGCACGCGTTCGGTGCGGCTTTCCTGCACCACGGTGATGATGATGGAGAACAGCGCGAAGCCGAGCAGGATCAGCGCTTCCTCATGGCTGCCCAGCAGCAGGTAGAGCAGGCCGCCACAGAGCAGCAGGGCCAGCATCGGCTCGCGCAATACCTCCAGCACAATGCGGAAGGGGGTGCGCTGGCTGCTACGGGGCAACTCGTTCGGCCCTTCGGCCTGCAGGCGGGCGGCGGCCTCGGGCGCGCTCAGGCCCGGGGCGGAGAATGGCGGCTCCGGCGCATCCAGCATGGCGGTGTTCCTTTCGGCGCACCTGGCGGGGGCGCATGATCACCTGGCAGCAACGCCTGACGGGGTGGATTCGACTGCGGCGGGAAATCAATCACCGCAGCTTGCCTCCGTTTGGCGGGTTGGCGCGTTGTGCTGGGGCGGGGCAACCGGGTGCGTGTTGCATCGGCCCGCCGCGCCACCGCCAGAAACGGGAAGCTGCCATGAACGCCAAGGAATTGATGACCACCGACCTGGTGGTGGTGCCGCCGGAGATGCCGGTGGCCGCGCTGGTGGAACTGCTGGCCGCCCGGGCGATTTCGGCGGTGCCGGTGGTGGATGCCGAGGGCAGGCCGCTGGGGATTGTCACCGAGGGGGACCTGATTCGCCGCCTGGCGGATCAGCCGCCCGGGCCGTTCGGTTGGTTCCTGCAGCTTTTCGCCGGGACCAAGCCCTTGCTGGAGCGCTTTGCCAGGGCGCATGGCGCCTGCGCGCGGGATGTGATGACCGCCGGGTTGGTGAGCGTGACCGAGGCGGACAGCGCCGAGCGGATTGCGCAACTGATGGCGACGCATGCCATTCGCCGGGTGCTGGTGCTGAAGGAGGGCAAGCTGGTTGGCCTGGTCAGCCGGGCGGATTTGCTGCGGGCGGTGCTGCGCCAGGGGCCGGGCGGCGCGGCGCAGCCACAGGATGGCACCCTGCTGCGCGCCGTGCTGGCGGCCATGCGGGCGCAGCCCTGGGTGGATACCTATTGGGTCTACCCCGATGTGCATGCCGGGGTGGTGACGCTGTATGGCTATGCGCGCTCCGATTCCATGCGCCAGGGGTTGCTGTTGCTGGCTCAGGCGGTGCCGGGCGTGACACAGGTGCATGACAGGATGGCGCCGATGCCGCTGCTGATGCGCGGCACGTTGTAGCGCCATGGCTTTGGGCCTTGGCGGCACTGGCAGCCTGCTGAACCGCGAGGTGCTGCCCTTTGTGCTGGCGCTGCTGGGCCTGGTGGTGGCGGCGCTGCTGCTGGATGCGGTGCTGCATCTGGCCGATGCGGTGTGGATTGGCCGTTACCTGGGCATATTGGGCACGGTGCTGATTTTGGTATCGCTGCGGTATTCGCTGCGCAAGCGCAAGATCATCACCGGCAACCCGGTGCGGCTGCTGCGGCTGCATGAATGGCTGGCCTGGGGTGGGTCTCTGCTGGTGCTGGTGCATGCCGGCATTCACTTCAACGCGGTGCTGGCCTGGTTGGCGCTGGGCGCCATGCTGGTGACGGTGGGCAGCGGGCTAACCGGCAAGTTTCTGTTGGCGCGGGCGCGCCGCTTCATGGAGGCCAGCCGGCAAGAGCTGCGCGCGGCCGGGCTGGCGGCCGAGGCCATGGAGGAAAGGCTGCACTGGGACAGCCTGACCTTTGATGCGATCGCGGCCTGGCGGGTGGTGCATATGCCCATCACCCTCGCCTTCGCCGTGCTGGCAACGGCGCATATTTTGAGCATTCTGCTGTTCTGGGGGTGGCGATGACGCGCCCCTGGTTGCTGGCGGCGGTGGCGGCCAGCCTGGCGGTGGTGGTGGCGTTGGCCTGCCTTTACCCGAGGGTGATGCTCAGCCCTGGCCCGCTGCTGCCGGAGCATGCGGCGCTGGAAGGGGATTGCTTCGCCTGCCATGCGCCGCTGCGGGGCGCGGTGGCCGAGCGCTGCATTGGTTGCCATGCCGTGGCCGATATTGGCCTGCGTTCCACCACCGGGGTGGTGCGGCCGGGGCCGGCGCGGGTGGCGTTTCACCAGAATCTGCGGGGGCAGGATTGCGTGGCCTGCCATGGCGAGCACCAGGGCTCGCGCATTGGGCAGGCGGCGCGGATGAGCTTTTCCCACGCGCTGCTGCAACCGGCGGCGCTGGCGACATGCACCACCTGCCATGTGGCGCCGGCCAGCAATCTTCACCGTGGCTTTACCGCTGGTTGCGCACAATGCCATGGCACCGAGGCCTGGGCGCCGGCCAGCTTTGACCATGCGCGGCACTTCGTGCTGGAGGGCGAGCATGATGTTCCCTGCGCCAGCTGCCATGTGGGCAACGACACCAGCCGCTATACCTGCACCAACTGCCATGAGCATGCGCCCGATCGCATCGCCGCCCGGCACAGGCGCGAAGGAATTGAGGATGTGCGCAACTGCGCTTCCTGCCATCGGAGTGCGCATGGCGAGCCGCAGCGGCGCGGCGGCCGCGAGCGGGACTGAGGCCGGGGTAGCGAAACCTTGACCGGGGGTATCGGCCTGTTGGCGCCGCGGCTGTTTCCCGCATGAAGTCCTTGTGGATTTCGGGGAAATCGCCATCCTACGGAAAAAGCCGGGATTAGTTTGCTTGGAAGAGTTTTGGGAGCATTGGGGGGCGCTCGCCTATGTCGCCGCGGCGATGTGGGCCTTCTTTGAAGGAGAGACCTTTGTGCTGGTCGCGGCCGCTGCCGGCGCGACAAGTGGCGTGGTGGACCCCTGGATTTTGCTGGGTTCGGTCTGGCTCGGCTCCTTCGCCGGGGACCAGACCTGGTTTACCCTGGGCAAGCGCTGGGGCAGCAAGGTGTTGCTGCGATTTCCGCGCGCCAACCGCCATGCCGAGCGCGCCAAGGAGTTGCTGGACCGCTATGGCCCGCTGTTCATCCTCAGCTTTCGCTTCCTCTACGGCATCCGCAACGTGGCCGCGGCGGTGTGTGGCATTGCCGGCATGCCGCGCCGGCGCTTTGCCCTGCTGAACTTCATCGCGGCCGGGGTTTGGGCCAGCAGCTTTGTGGCGGCGGGGTGGTTCCTGGGCAATTTGCTGGGTCCGACCAACCTGCTGTGGCTGCTGGGCGGGCTGGCGATCACCATCGTTGGCATTCTGCTGCTGCGGCAAGTGTGGCGGCGTCGGCGCGGCGGCCAGCCCAGCGCCGGAGAATAGCAGCCGCGCCGCGCCGGGTTACTCGGCGCGGATGCCGTTTTCCCGCACCACGCGGCCCCAGAAGGCGGTTTGCTGCGCCAGGAAGGCGCCGAAGGCCTCGGGGCCCAGCGCGTCATCATCCAGCCCCAGCGTGCCCAGGCGTTGCCGCACCGGGGCCAGTTGCAGCGCCTGGCCCAGCGCATTGGTCATGCGCGCCAGCACCGCCGCGCTGAGCCCGGCCGGACCCACCAGGCCCCAGAAGGCGCGGGCATCCAGCCCTGGCACGCCGGCTTCGGCCAGGGTGGGCAGGGTGGGGAAGCGCGGCGAGCGGGTGGCGCCGGTTTGCACCACGGGCACCAGCGCGCCGCTGGCGTAATGCGCGTTGAAGATGGTTTGCGTGGCGATGGAGAGATCGACCTCGCCAGCCACCGCCGCCAGGGCCAGTGGGCCGCCACCGCGATAGGGCACATGGGTGACGCGGAAGCCGGCGGCGCGCTGCGCCACCGAGATGGCCAGATGCGCCAGGGTGCCATTGCCGATGGTGCCGTAGGTGATGGCTTCGGGACGTTCGCGCGCCGCCGCGATGAGCGCCGCCGGGCTGCGCCAGGGCCGGCTGTGATGGGCGTTGAGCAGCATGGGCGCGGTGCCGATGCGCATGACCGGCACGAAGTCACGCTCGGTATCGAAGCCGAGGTCGGGGATCAGCGCTGGGTTCACGGTGTGGGAATCGAACACCAGCAGCCAGGTCAGGCCGTCGGGCGCGCTGCGGGCCACGGCGGCGCTGCCGAGCGCGCCGGAAGCACCGGGGCGGTTTTCCACCAGCACCGGCAGGCCGAGCAATTCGGCCAAAGGTGGTTGCAGTTGCCGGGCCACGGCATCGGCGCCGCCGCCGGGCGGGAAGGGCACCACGATGCGCAGCGGGTTGGACTGGGCGCGGGTGAGGCTGGGCAGGGCCAGCGTGAGGGTGGTGGCGAGGAGGGTACGGCGGGTTGGCATGGCGTTCACTCCGCCCGCATGGCGCTGGCGCGGGCCACCTCGGCCCAGGCGGGCACTTCGCTGCGGATACGGGCGGCGAATTCGGCCGGGGGCAGCCAGTCCGGCACGGTGGCCTGTTCCGCCAGGCGGGCGCGGAAGGCGGCCTGCTGGGTGATGCCGTGCAGGTCCTGCGCGATGCGGGCCACCAGCGGGGCCGGGGTGCCGGCGGCGCCGAGCAGGCCGTACCAGGTGCCGGAATCGGGCACCTCGAAGCCGAGTTCGTCGAGGGTTGGGATGTCCGGCAGTTCCGCCACGCGGCGGCGGCCAAAGGCGACGATGGGGCGCAATTGTCCGTTGCGATAGGGGCCGATGGCGCCAACGATGGTTTGCATGAACAGGGCCACGCGGCCGGCCAATACGTCCTGCAAGGCGGGGGCGGTGCCGCGATAGGGAATGTGGGTGATGTCGATGCCGAGGGCGCGCTTCAGCGTCTCGCCGCCAAAATGCCCGTTGCCGCCATTGCCGGTGGAGGCGTAGCCGAGTTCACCCGGCCGGGCGCGGGCGGCGGCCACCACTTCGGCCAGGGTGTTCAGCGCCTGGTTGGGGCCGGCCCAGAGCACATTGGGCGAGAAGGCGACCATGCCGAGCGGGGTGAAGTCTCGCAGCATGTCGTAGGGCAGTTGGTACAGCCCGGTGTTCATGACGATGTTGTTGCCGCTGAACAGCAGCGTGTGGCCATCGGGCGCCGACTTGGCCACGGCGTCGGTGGCGATGGTGCCGTTGGCGCCGCCACGGTTTTCAATGATGACCTGTTGGCCCCAGGCGGCGGACAGTCCGGTGGCAACCAGGCGGGCGACCAGGTCGGTAGGGCCGCCGGGCGGGAAGCCAACGAGGATGCGCACCGGGCGCTCGGGCCATGCGGCGGCGCGGGCGGGGCGGGCGGCCAGCGCGGCCGCCGCCAGCAACAGGCCGCGCCGCGATGCGACTGCCTTGACCATTGGCATCATTCCCTCCCCCGATGCGGCTTGCGCCTTTTGAGGCAGGCTCGGCGCCCGGGGCGCCTGCTGTCAATGCCGGGCTTCAGCCCGCCGGGGTGGCGGTGTAGTCGGCCTCGGAAACCGGCTCGAACCAGGCGGTGGTTTCGCCATTGGGGCCGTTCTCCGAGATGGCCAGGTGGGCAAACAGCCGGTTGGGCGCGGCGCCGTGCCAGTGGCGGATATGGGGCGGAATCACCACCGTGTCTCCCGGGTGGAGTTCCTGCACCGGCGAACCTTCCTGCTGCACGCGGCCGATGCCGGAGAGGCAGTACAGCGTTTGCCCCACCGGATGGGTGTGCCAGTTGGTGCGGCCACCGGGGGTGAAGGAGACCACGCTGGCGCGCAGCCGCGAGGGCAGGGTGCCGGCGACCACTTCATCCTGCAGCACCATGCCGGTGAAATTGGCGGCGGGGGCGGGCTTGGTGGGGCGCGCGGCGGCGCGGATGACTTTCATGCTGGCTTCTCCCGTTTTGTGCCGCGAGCTTGCGGCGCGCTGCGCGGGGCGGTCAACCAGGGGAGATCAGGTGCAGGCCAGGGTTTCCTCGCGCGCCTGGGTGGCGGCGTGGCCGGTGCGGTCCAGCACTGCCTGCCAGGGGGCCAGGCCGGGCAGGCCGGGTTCCAGCACCGCCAGCTGCCGCAGCGCCACGCGGGCGGCGGCGCGGCCATGGCGGGTGGCGGCGGGCTGGTAGGCCTCGGCCGGGGCGTTGCTGCGCACGGCGGCGGTGACGCGGGATTTTTCCGCCAGCATCTCGGGCAGGCCAAAGCTGGCCAGCAGCGCCTGGAAGCTGGCGTGGTCGGCGGCGGCGAAGGGCCGGGGGCGGCCCAGCGCATCATGCATCGGGTTGGCGGGGTAAAGGTCGGCGCAGGAAACCCAGCCGGGTGGCAGCGGGCGGGTGGCGGCGTGCGGCCGGCCATGGCGCAGCAGCGCCGGCTGCACATGGGTGTGCGGGCCCTCCGGCGCCTGGGCATGGGCGGCGGGAATGGGCTGGAACACCTCGGCCCGCGCCAGTTTGGTGCGGAACACGCGGTGCGGCGAGGCGGCGATGATGGCGGCGGCGACCGGGTGGCCGGGGGTGAGGATGTGCTGCCCCGCCGCCGCGTGCAGCAGCGCCAGCAGGGCCGGGTCCGCGGTGCGGATGCAGGCCTGGAGATGCGGGAAGCCGGCGCCGATATCGAACAGCCAGGCGCCGCGCTGGCTGGGGTCCAGCGGGGCGTCATCCGGCCCCAACGGCGTGAGGCAGGCGGCGCCGCCGATATCGGCCTCGGCTTCCGGCAGGCAGAGCGCGGCCGCCTGGCGCCATTGGGTGGCGGCGTGGGCCGGTTCCTCCCAGGCCAGCAGCCGGGCGGCGGGGTGGTTGGTGTGCAGGGCGATGCCACCGCGTGGGGTGACGCGGCTGGTGGCGCTGGCCTGGAGCAGTGGCTCGCCGGGGTCGTGCATGAACTCGGCCAGGGCGCCGAGCACGCCGACCGACCAGGCGGAGCCGGGGTTTTCCAGGGCGGCGCTGAGGGCGGGTTCGGGGTGCGGGGTGGTGAGCATGGCCGGCAGCAGAACATTGTTGCGGGGGCACGGCAAGCCGGGCGGCTTCAGGGATTCTTTACCGTTGCTGACTAGCTTGCTGCCAGCAGCAGGAGCACGCCGCCATGACCCGTTCCAATCTTCGCCGCCTGGGCGCCGACCGCCGTGGCGCCATTACACTGGAATACAGCGTGTTCGCCATGGCGCTGGTGGTGGCGGTTTCGGTGGGCGTGGCCGAGTTGAAGGCCGAGCTGACCCATGTGTTCAGCAGCGTCAGTGCCAGCATGGCGCAGGTGATTCACTAGCGTCTGATCGTCGCCGGTGGGTTCACCGGCGGCGTGAATCAGCCGCTTGAAAACTCTAACCTCGGCGGGGTTGTTGGCGCGGCAGCAGCGCCAGCGCCACGGCGGCCGGCAGCAGCCAGACCAGCCGCGCCTGATAGCGATGATGCGGCTTGGACAGCGCGCCCGTGGTGGTGGCGTTGGCCGCCAGTGCCACCAGGGCAAACAGCAGCAGGGCGGCGCGGGGCAGGTCTCGGCGCTGGAAGGCGCGCCACAGCAGCAGCGGCCACAGGGCCAGCGCCAGCAGCAGCACCGGCCAGTGCGGCGCCAGGAAGGGTGCGGCAGCCTCTGGCAGCAAGCCTTGGTTCTGCAGGCCGGCGCGGAAGGCTGCGTCGCTGCGGGGCGCGAAGCCGGCGGCGATGACTTCCCGCGTGGAGGTGAACACCGCATTGGGCAGGGTGTCGCCAACCTCAACCTTGCCGAGTTGGCGCAGCACATTGGCCAGCATGCTGCGGGCCACGTCGGCGGGGTAGGCGCGCAGCGTGGCGGCGACGATCTCCTGCGCCTCGGGCACGGCGCGCCGGGTGCCGTCGGGGCGCAGGGTGCCGTCAGCTTCGTTGTGCAGCGGGCTGATGCCCCAGAGGAAATCGTCGCTGTCCATGGGCAGCCAGTGCAGCAGGCCGCAGAGCCGCCAGTTGGGTGGTGGCTGGGCCGGGCAGCGCGCCTGCATCAGCGCCAGGGCGGGGCCATCCTGCTGCAAGCGGCCGAGCAGAAAGATGGCGCCGTGGGGCGAGAGGGCGAAGCGGCCGAAGCTGGCCAGGTTGCTGCCGGCGATGAGCAGCATGGCCAGCAGCACCGGGGCCGCCACCCGCAGGCAGGGCCCCAGGCGGCGGCGCAGCAGCAAAGTGAGGCCGAGCAAGGCCAGCGCACTGGCCAGATGGGTGAGGTGCACGCCAATGGCCAGGGTGGCGCAGAGGATGACGGCGAGGGTTTCGGCACCGCTGAGCCGGGTGAAGCCGAGCAGAAAGAGGCAGAGCACCACCTGGGCGGTGAATGCGTCGGGCATGATGCTGGTGAGGAACCAGGGCGCCGCCGTGCCCGCCGCCAGCAGGGCGCAGATCAGCACATGCAGGGTGGGGCTGGCGCTGCCGCGCAAACCGCGCTGGGTGAGCCAGAGTAGCCAGGAGGCGGTGAAGACCTGGGCCAGCATGGGCGGCCATAGCGACCACTGCCAGTGGAAGGCATGCACCAGCGGGCCATAGACCAGGGTCTTGTCCCAGGGCGGGTTCGCTTCGGTGGTGTGGCGCAGGTAGGTGAAGGTGTCGATGAAGACCAGCGGGTAGCCGTTGAGCCCCGCTGGCCAGGCCAGCAGCAGCCCGCCCGCCGCCAGGGCGAGCAGGCATGCCAGAGGCGAGGGGTTTAGTCGGCGAATTGGCCGGCGGCCTGGATGATGGGGCGCCACTTGGCGATATCGGCCTGCCAGAAGGCGCGGTGCGCCGCCGGGGTGGCGCGGTCCTGCGCCACCGGCTCGGTGCCCAGTTCGCGGAAGCGGGCGACGAGGCGCGGGTCGCGCAGCGCCACTTGCAGGGCGTGGGAGAGCCGGTTGACGATTTCCGCCGGGGTGCCGCGCGGGGCGTAGAGGCCGTGCCAGACCGAAACCTCAAACGCCGGCAGGCCGCCTTCGGCACTGGTGGGCAGGTTGGGCAGGGCGCCGATGCGCGCCGGGGTGGTGACGGCATAGGCCTTCACCTGGTTGCCCAGGATCTGTTCCGTGGTGTTGGTGGTCTGGTCGCACATCAGGTCGATGCGACCGGCCAGAAGCTCCTGCATGGCGGGGCCGGTGCCACGGAAGGGCACGGTGGTCATCGGCGCGTTCACCGCGCTCATCAGCAGCAGGCCGCAGAGGTGGCTGGCGGCGCCGATGCCGGCATTGGCGTAGTTCAGCTTGTCGGTGTCACGCTGGATGATGGCGACGGCCTCGGCCAGGGTGGTGGCCGGGAAGTTGTGGCGGGCGATCAGCGTCATCGGCACGTCGGTCACCAGGCCGATCGGCTCGTAGCCGGCCACGGGGTCGTAGGCCAGGCGGCGGTAAAGGGTGGGGGTGGTGGCCATGCCGATATGGTGCAGCAGCACGGTATGGCCGTCGGGCCGGGCATTGGCCACGCGCTGGGCGCCGAGGGTGCCGCCGGCGCCGCCGACGTTTTCCACCACCATGGTCTGGCCGAGGTCGCGGCCCATGGCTTCGGCCACCAGGCGGCTGACCGTGTCGGTCGGTCCGCCTGCGGCGAAGGGCACGATGACGGTGAGCGTGCGGTTGGGGAAGCTGGGTTGCGCCTTGGCCGGGGGGGCGACCAGGGCGGTGCCAGCGGCAAGCGCCAGCAGCAGGCGGCGGGTGAAGCGGATCATCGGCGGGGGTCCTAGCAGGCGCGGGGCGTTAAGGCCCCTCATTAGCGGCAGTTAATTGGGGCGACCTTGCGGTTCATCAACCATCCATCTTCAGTGCGGCGATGAAGGCGGATTGGGGAATCTCCACCTTGCCGAACTGGCGCATGCGCTTTTTGCCTTCCTTCTGCTTGTCCAGCAGCTTGCGCTTGCGGCTGATGTCGCCGCCATAGCACTTGGCGGTAACGTCCTTGGACATGGCGGAGATGGTTTCACGCGCGATCACCCGGCCACCAATGGCGGCCTGGATGGGGATTTTGAACAGCTGGCGGGGGATCAACTCCTTCAGCTTCTCGCAGATCTGCCGGCCACGGCGGTCGGCCTGGCCGCGATGCGCCATGAAGCTGAGGGCGTCCACCGGCTCGGCATTCACCAGGATGCCGATTTTCACCAGGTCGCCGGCCTCATAGCCGTCGATGGCGTAGTCGAAGCTGGCATAGCCGCGGGAGACGGACTTCAGGCGGTCGTAGAAGTCGAACACCACCTCGTTCAGCGGCAGCCGATAGACCGCCATGGCGCGGGTGCCGACATAGGTGAGTTCCACCTGCTGGCCGCGACGTTCGCTGCACAAAGTGAGGATGCTGCCGAGGTATTCATCCGGCACCATGATGGTGGCCTTGATCCAGGGCTCCTCGATTTCGTCGATGAGGCTGGGGTCGGGCATGTCGGCTGGGTTGTGCAGATCCTCGATGACGCCGTTGGTGCGGCGGATCTTGTAGACCACGCTGGGGGCGGTCGCGATCAGGTCGAGGTCGAATTCGCGGGAGAGGCGCTCCTGCACGATTTCCAGGTGCAGCAGGCCGAGGAAGCCGCAGCGATAGCCCATGCCGAGCGCCGCGCTGTGCTCGGCCTCGAAGTGGAAAGAGCTGTCGTTCAGCCGCAGCTTGCCGAGGCTTTCGCGCAGCTTCTCGAAGTCGTCGGCGTCCACCGGGTAGAGGCCGCACCACACCACGGGGATGCTGGGCTTGAAGCCGGGCAGGGCGACAGTGGCGGGGTTGCGCTCGTCGGTGACCGTGTCACCCACGTTGGTGTCGGCAACGGTTTTGATGGCGGCGGTGATGTAGCCCATCTCGCCGGGGCCGAGGGCCTCCACCTGCACCATCTTGGGCCGGAAGACGCCAACCTGTTCCACCGTATGGGTGGCACCGTTGGACATCATGCGGATCTTCATGCCCTTGCGCAGATGGCCATCTCGCACGCGCACCAGCACCACCACGCCGAGATAGGCGTCGTACCAGCTATCCACCAGCAGGGCGGTCAGGGTCTTGCTGGCATCGCCGGTGGGCGGCGGCAGGCGGGTGACAATGGCCTCCAGCACGCCTTCGATGTTCAGGCCGGTTTTGGCCGAGATCATCACCGCCTCGGAGGCGTCGATGCCGATGACATCCTCGATCTGCTGCTTCACCCGGTCGGGCTCGGCGGCGGGCAGGTCGATCTTGTTCAGGACGGGGACGATTTCATGCTTGGCGTCGATGGCCTGGTACACATTGGCCAGGGTCTGCGCCTCGACGCCCTGGGAGGCGTCCACCACCAGCAGGCTGCCTTCGCAGGCGGCCAGGCTGCGCGAGACTTCGTAGGCGAAGTCCACATGGCCGGGCGTGTCCATCAGGTTGAGGACGTAGGTGTTGCCGTCCTTGGCCGGGTAGTCGATGCGGACGGTCTGCGCCTTGATGGTGATGCCGCGCTCGCGCTCCAGCTCCATGTTGTCGAGCAACTGCTCCTTCATGTCGCGCGCCGCCACCGTGCCGGTGGTCTGGATCAACCGGTCGGCCAGGGTGGACTTGCCGTGGTCGATATGGGCGATGATGGAGAAGTTGCGGATGAGGTGCAGGGGCGTGTCGGTCATGGGTGTCCGTGGCCGGCCGAAAGGTGCCGGGCCTTTGCGGGGTCAGATAAGCCAGCGGCGCGCCAAGGGGAAGCGTGGCGTGGGGATTCGGGGTGAATCAGCCCGCCAAGCCCCACCCTGGGCGCCCTTTTAGCCGTGGGCCGTTGTTTGAGCGGTTGATTCTCCGCTCCGGCGATTCCGCCTGCGCGGATCAGGCGCTACCCCCGCAGCGTGGCACCGCTGGCCTTGGCCACGGCGGCAACCACCTTGGCCGCCACGGCCTCGATCTCGGCATCGGTCAGCGTGGCCTCGCGCGGTTGCAGGGTAACCTGCAGCGCCAGCGAGACCTTGCCTTCCGGCAGCTTGTCGCCGGCATAGCGGTCGAACAGCGCGACCTCGGTGATCAGTGCCTTGTCAGCGCCCTGGGCGGCGCGGCGCAGGGTTTCGGCCGGCACCGTGGCGTCCACGAGGAAGGCGAAGTCGCGGCGCACCGGCTGGAAGGTCGGCAGGTCCGGGGCGCCACGCTTGCGGCGCTTGGGGTCGGGGATGGCGTCGAGGAAGACCTCAAACCCTACTGCCGGGCCGGCGATATCCAGCGCGGCGCGGATGCGGGGGTGGATTTCGCCGAAGGTGGCCAGCACGGTCTTGGGGCCCTGGCGCACCACGCCGGAGCGGCCCGGGTGGTAGAAGCCGGGGGCGTCGGTGCTGACCTGCACGGCGGCCATGGGCACGCCCAGCGCGGCCAGCAGAGCCAGCACATCGCCCTTGGCGTCCATCGCGTCCACGGCGCGGCTGGCTTCCTGCCAGTGGCGCGGGGTGTGGCCGATGCGGGCGCCGGCGGCCACCTGCAACTGCGCTTCGGGCCGGTAGGCGGCGCCGAGTTCCGACAGTGCCACATCGGGGTAGCCCCGGGCGGCGTTGCGGGCGGCGGCCAGCAGCAGGCTGGCCAGCGGGGTCGGGCGCATCTGATCCAGATCAGCCGCGATGGGGTTTTCCACCCGCAGCGCGTCGGGGGTTTCGCCGAACAGCGCGGCCGTCTTGCTTTCCATGAAGCCGTAGGTGACGCAGTCCAGCATGCCGCGGCCGGCCATGGTACGGCGGGCCAGCACGGCGCGGGACTGCCGGGCAGTGAGCGAGGCGGCCGGCACCGGCGAGGCGACGGGCAGCGAGACCGGCGGGATGGTGTTGAGCCCGCGCAGGCGCAGCACCTCCTCCAGCAGGTCGCATTCCGGCTCGATCTCGGCGCAGCCTTCGGCGGCGCGGGCGGCGCGGTCCGCCGGCAGGCTGGGCGCCTGGGTCAGCGCGCCGGCGGCAATGATGTCGTTCCGCCACGAGGGCACCGCGACAGTGACCTGTTCCGCCGTGCGGGCCGTGACGCTGAAGCCGAGGCGTTCCAGCATGCCCACGGCCTCGTCGGCCGGCACATCGGCGCCACCATAGCTGGAAAGGCGCGAGAAGCGCAGCGTGGCCTGGCGCTGCCAGGCGGGTTCGGCGCCGGCCTCGGCCACTTCACTGGCCTCGCCACCGCAGAGTTCCTGGATGGTCCAGGTGGCCAGGTCCAGCGCCAGGCGGGGCAGGGCCTGGTCCACGCCACGCTCGAAGCGGGCGCGGGCGTCGGTGCGGACATCATGCCGGCGGCCGGAGAGGGCGATGCGCACGGGGTCGAAGATGGCGCATTCGATGAAGCATTCGGTGGTGGTTTCGTCGCAGCCCGTGGGGGTGCCGCCGATGATGCCACCCAGCGCTTCCGGCCCGCTCTCGTCGGCGATGATGCCGTCCTCGGGGGTGAGCGCGTAGGTCTTGCCGTTGAGCGCGGCCAGTTCCTCACCCTCGCGCGCCATGCGCATGGTCAGGGTTTTGCCCTTCACCTTGGCCACGTCAAACACGTGCAGCGGGCGGCCGAGGCCGAAGGTGTAGAGGTTGGTGACATCCACCAGGGCGCTGATCGGGCGCTGGCCGATGGCGGTGAGGATGTCCTGCAGCCACTTGGGCGAGGGGCCGTTCTTCACCCCACGCACGGCGCGGCCCAGCACCCAGGTGCAGGCGCGCGGGTCCTCGATGCGCCATTGCAGGGGCGAGGGATAGGTGATGGCGATGCTGGGCTGCGCCAGCGGCTTCAGCGTGCCGAGGCCGGCGGCGGCCAGGTCCCGCGCCACGCCATGCACGCTGAGCGCGTCGCCCCGGTTGGGGGTAACGCTGATCTCGATGACCGGGTCATCCAACTTGGCCCAGGTGACGTAGCTGGCGCCGAGCGGGGCGTCCTCCGGCAGGTCGAGGATGCCGGAATGGTCCTCGCCCAGGCCGAGCTCGCGGGCCGAGCACATCATGCCTTCGGACTTCACGCCGCGGATTTCGCCGACCTTGAGGACGGTGCCGGTGGCGGGGATGGTGTCTCCCGGCATGGCCAACACGCCGATGAGGCCGGTGCGGGCGTTGGGCGCGCCGCAGACGACTGACAAAAGCTTGCCGTCGCCGGCATCCACCTTCAGGGCGCGCAGGCGGTCGGCATTCGGGTGCTGGGTGGCTTCCACCACGCGGGCGATGCGGAAACTGGCCAAAGCGCGGCCGGGGTCCTCCACGCCTTCAACCTCAAGCCCGATGGTGTTCAGGCATTCCAGGATGGCGTCGAGCGAGGCTTCGGTTTCCAGATGGGCCTTGAGCCAGGAGAGGGGGAATTTCATGTCAGATCCCTTCGGCCAGCGAAGGCGGGCTGAGTGGGTCTGTGGCCCAATGGCGCAGCCAGCGCAGGTCGGATTCGTAGAAGGGGCGCAGGTCGGGCATGCCGTGCTTCAGCATGGTGATGCGCTCAATGCCCATGCCAAACGCAAAACCCTGCCATTCGCGCGGGTCGATGCCGCAATTGGCCAGCACCTTGGAATGCACCATGCCGGAGCCGAGAATCTCCAGCCAGTCGCTGCCCTTGCCGAGCTCGCCGGTCTTCCGGTTCCAGCCGATATCCACTTCCATGGAAGGCTCGGTGAAGGGGAAGTAGCTGGCGCGGAAGCGCACCGGCAGGTCGCGGATGTCGAAGAAAGCCCGGAGAAAATCGATCAGGCAGCCCTTCAGGTGCCCCAGGGTGATGCCACGGTCGATGACCAGGCCTTCCACCTGATGGAACATCGGGCTGTGGGTGGCGTCATGGTCGGCGCGCCAGGTGCGGCCGGGGGCGATGATGCGGATGGGCGGTTCCTGCCCCAGCATGGTGCGGGCCTGCACCGGGGAGGTGTGGGTCCGCAGCACGGGGCGGCGGCCATCGGCGCCAGCGGGCAAGTAAAAGGTGTCGTGGTCCTGCCGGGCGGGGTGATGGTCCGGGATGTTCAGGGCGCCGAAGTTCAGCCAGTCGCTCTCGATATCCGGGCCTTCCGCCACCGCGAAGCCCATGGCGCCGAAGATGGCGGTGATCTCCTCCATGGTGCGGGAGATGGGGTGGATGCCACCGGCTTCCGGCCCGGCGGGCGGGAAGGGACGGGGCGGCAGCGACATGTCCTGCCGCTCGGCCAGCAGGCGGGCGTCCAGCGCGGCGGAATCCAGCGCGGCGCGGCGGGTTTCGATCAGCCCTTCCAACTCGCCCTTCAGGCGGTTGAGGGCGGCGCCGCGTTCCTTGCGGGCTTCGGCCGGCACGGCGCCCAGGCCCTTCAACAGGCCGGTGAGGCTGCCGGACTTGCCGAGCACGGCCACGCGCACCGCGTCCCAGGCGCGCAGGTCGGGCGCGGCGGCCAGTTGGGCGGCGGTGGCTTCGCGCAGGGCGGCCAGGTCGTTGGTGTCGCTCATGCTTACGCTGTCCTGGATGCGAAAAAGGCCGCTTCCTTGGCGGAAGCGGCCCTCTCGTAACTGCTGTTCCCCGGAAGGGGAAGGTGTCAGGCGGCGGTGGCCGTCTGACGGGCAGCCTTGGCCTTTTCGACCAGGGCGGCGAAGGTGGTGGGGTCGTCGAAGGCGATGGTGGCCATCACCTTGCGGTCCATCTCAATGCCCGCGGCCTTGATGCCGGCGATGAACTGGGAATAGTTCATGCCATGTTCACGGACAGCGGCGTTGATGCGCTGGATCCACAGGCCACGGAACTCACGCTTCTTGTTGCGGCGGTCGCGGTAGGCGTACTGAAGCGCCTTCTCAACCCGCTGCAGTGCGGCGCGGTAGGTTGTGGACGAGCGGCCAACATAGCCCTTGGCGAGCTTGAGGACCTTCTTGTGGCGAGCATGGGCGGTTACGCCGCGCTTTACACGTGCCATGGTTCAGCGCTCCTTCTTACCGGTCCAGCCCATAGGGCAGCCATTGCATCACGGTGATGGCGTCCTGGTGACGCAGCACCTGGTTGCCGGTGTTCTGGCGCTTCACCTTGGACGAGCGGGCAGACAGGTTGTGCCGCTTCTTGCCGGGGCCGGCCAGAACCTTGCCGGTGGCGGTGATCTTGAAGCGCTTCTTTGCAGAAGACTTCGTCTTCATCTTGGGCATTTCGGACCTCCTAGATGGTCGTGGGTGCGCCCCCGAGGGGGTGCGGAACCGCGGCCTGGCATGCCCTACAGGCCAGACGCGCGGGTGCGCATGGAGACCCCATGCGCGGGAAGGCGGGGGCTATAGCGGGGGAGAGCGGGGGATGCAAGGGCCTTGGCCGACCGGGGCGCGGCGCGGCAGGACCGATTCGCCGCAGGGGCTTGAGGCAACGTTGCACATGTGTGGGCATAAAAATTGTAATAGCATGTACACGATCCCATGATTTCAAATTCGTAATGGACACTCAAACTTTCCAACCATGGCATGCAAGAGACTGATAAATCTTGAGATTAGTCGAACGGCTCTGAAGCGATATTTGAAAAATTCGGCAAAACCACAACTCAGGGTTGATTGGTCGAAAAAAGCCGCATTTCGTGCAACCAAGGGTTGGTTAAGTCACAAAGGATCATTTGGTAAGGCGCTAACTCTGTGGCTGTGCCGCCTGCTGCGCATTGCCCCGCCGGAGATGCCTCATGACCGTCACTTCGATCACCGCCCTGACCTTTACCACCGCCGGTGCGGGTACCTCGGGCGGTACGACGACCAACATCTCCGAATGGACCTCGGTTGGGGTCAGCTTCAGCTACAGCGGCGCAGGCGGGGCGAGCCCGACCGACACCTTCAAGCTGCAATATTTCAATACCACCAGCAGCACCTGGGTGGACGTGGTTGGCGCCTCCACCGTTACCAACGGTTCCAACCTTGGTACGATCAACCTCAGCGGCATTGATCTTTCGCAAACCGCCGGGCTGACGGCCATCAACGGCACCTCGGTGGCGTTCCGCGTGATTGACGTGACCGGCAACGTCAACGGCAGCGGCACCACGGCGGCCAATACCGGTGGCACCGTGACCAATGCGGTGCTGGACGTGGTGGCGCCGACCGGCACGCCCTCCATCACCTCCATTGCGGATAACGTCGGCACCATTACCACCAACCTGACCAATGGTGGCCGCACCGACGATACCACGCCGACCGTTACGGTTTCTCTGGTGGGCACCAATGCGGTGGCCGGCAATACGGTGCAGCTTTACAACAATGGCGTGGCGCTAGGCGCCGCCGTTTCGCTGACCGCGACGAACATCACCAACACCTTCGTCACCATTACGCCCACGGTGACCAACGGCACCACCTATGTGCTGACCGCAGCCATTATCGACGCCGCGGCCAACCCGGGCACGGCTTCGGCCAGCTTCACCACCACCATCGACACCACCCCGCCGACCGCGCCGGCCACCGTGACCTATGCCGATGACGCCGGCAGCATTACCGGCAACCTGGCGAATAATGGCCGCACCGATGATACGGTGCTGACGGCCAATATCTCGCTGGCCGGCACCAATGCGGTGGCGGGCGATACGGTGCAGGTGTTCAACAACACCACGGCGGTGAGTTCGGTCTACACCCTGACGGCGACGGATATCACCAACGGCACGGTGGCGCTGGCCACCAGCACGCTGACCAACGGCACCGCCTATGCGCTGAACGTCAAGATCACCGACATTGCCGGCAATCAGAGCACCGGTTCCACCACCGTGAACACCACGGTGGACACGGTGGCCGCCACGCCGACCCTGGCCGTGGCCGACAATGTCGGCACCATTCCGGGCGCCCTGACCAGCGGCGGCTTCACCGACGATACCACGCCGACGCTGACCTTCACCCTTTCAGGGGTGCTGGTGAATGATACCTTCCAACTCTACGACAACGGCGTAGCGCTGGGTGCGCCCATTTCGCTGACGAGTGGGCAAACCACCGTTACGATAACCCCTGCGGCGCTGGCGGACGGCACCACCCATGTGTACACGGGCAAGCTGACCGACGTTGCCGGCAATGTCAGCGCGGCTTCCACCAGCTTTACCATTACGGTGGACACCACGGCGCCGGGCGTGACGGTGAACGACGGGTCGCTCAGCCTTTCCGCCGACACCGGCAGCAGCAGCACCGACTGGGTGACCGCGACCGCGGCGCAGACCATCAGCGGCACGCTGGACAGCGCCTTTGTGGCCGGCGATGTGCTGAAGTATTCGCTGAACAACGGCACCAGCTGGACCGCCTTCACCACCCAGCCAGCGGCCGGCGATACCAGCTTTTCCTCGGCTGGCGTCACGCTCTCGGGCAGCAACACCTTCCAGGTTGCGGTGTTTGACGCGGCGGGCAATTTCACCACCGCCGCCACCCACAGCTTTGTGCTGGATACGGCCCAGGCGGCGCCCACCATCAGCAACGCCACGGATGATGTGGGGCTGATAGTCGGCACGCTGGCCAGCGGCGGCAGCACCGACGACACCAACCTGGTCATCAATGTCTCCACCACCGGGCTTGCGGTGGGTGACAGCATTCAGCTGTACAGCGGGACCAACACCGCCACGCCGCTGGGCAGCGCGTACGTCATCACGCAGACCGATCTCACCAATGGCTCGGTTGGGCTGGACACCGGCGCGCTGACCGCGGGTGCCAAGACCTTCACGGTGCGCACCACCGATTTGGCTGGCAATGCCAGCGCTGCGTCCACCAGCTACACCACCACGGTGGACACCACGGCGCCGACCGGGGCGATTACTGCGCTAACCAGCATTTCCGCTGACACCGGCACGGCTGGCGACTGGATCACCAGCACTGCGGCGCAGAACGTGACCTACACCAAGGGCACGACCGTCACTGGTGATGTGGTGAAGTATTCGGTGGATAACGGCGTTACCTGGACGTCCTTCGCCCCCCAGCCGGCGTTTACGGCGGGCACCTATACCAGCAATGGCGTCACGCTGCCGGCGGGCAGCAACACCTTCAAGATCGCGGTGTTCGACGCTGCCGGCAACAACAGCGCCGTGCTCAGCCATAGCTTCACGCTGGATACCACGGCGCCGACCGCGCCGACGCTGACGGTGACCGACAATGCCGGCAATATCGTTGGCCTGGTGGCGTCTGGCGGCCGTGCCGACGACACGACGCCGACGGTGAATGTGGCGCTGGCCGGCACCGGCGCGGTGGCTGGCGATACCATCCAGTTGTTCAACACCACCACGGCGCTGGGCACCGCCTACACCATTACGGGTGCGGATGTGCTGGCCGGTACGGCCGCCATCACCACCACGGCGCTGACCAACGGCACCACCTATTCTCTCAATGCGGTCATCACCGATGTGGCCGGCAATGCCGGCACTGCCTCGGGCAACTTCAGCTACCGCGTGGACACCACCGGCCCCACGGCCTCGGTTGTGGCCGCGCCGACTTTTAGTTCAGATACCGGCAGCAGCGGCACCGACCGGATCACCAACACCGCCAGCCAGACGATCAGTGGCGCCATCAGCGGCACCCTGACGGCCGGCACCGACACGGTAAAGTATTCGCTGGACAACGGCGTTACCTGGACCAACTTCACCACCCAGCCCGCCGCCGCCAATGGCACCTATTCCGGCACCGTGACGCTGGTTGCCGGCACCAACACGCTGAAGGTGGCGGTGTTCGACAACGGCGGCAACCTTGCCACTGGTGCCACCGTCATCAACCAGGCCTATACGCTGGACCAGACGGCGCCGACCGCGCCGGGCATCACCTCGATTGCCGACAATGTCGGCAGCATCACCGCCAACCTGACCAGCGGCGGCCGCACCGACGACACCACGCCCACCGTGCGGGTGGATTTGACCGGCACCGGCGCCGCGGCGGGTGATACGGTGGCGCTGTTCAACGGTGCCTCGGCGCTGGGGGGCGGTTCCGTGACGCTCAGCGCGGGCGATATCACCGCCGGCTTCGTGGATATTACGCTCGGCACGGCGCTGACCAACGGCACGACCTACAACATCAACGCCAAGATCACCGATGTTGCCGGCAATGCCAGCACGGCATCCACCAACTTCACCACCACCATTGATACCACCGCAGCCGCCGCGCCGACGATTTCTGGCAGCGCGCTGACCGATGATGTCGGCAGCCTGCAAGGCACCCGGGCAACCGGCAGCACCACCGATGACAATCTGCCGGTCATCACCGTCACGCTGCCGGTCGCCGGCTCCCTGGCCGTGGCCGGAGATACGGTGCAGATTCTGGATGGCGCCACGGTTGTCGGCTCGGCCACCTATACTTCCGGCGCCACCATCGCGGTGGCCATCACCTCTCCGCTGGCCGATGGCGCGCATACGCTGACGGCGCGCATCGTGGACGTGGCCGGCAACAACGGCACCGCTTCGGGTAGCTTCACCGTTACGGTGGACACGGTTAACCCCACCACCGTCATCACCGCCATCACCACCGACAGCGGCACGACGGGCGACCACATCACCAGCGATACCTCGCTGGCCATCAGCGGCACGGGTGAAACCGGCAGTGTGGTGACGCTGTTCCAGGACGGTGTTTCGGTTGGCACCGCCACGGTTGCCGGCGGCACCTGGAGCATTACCGACGCCAATACCCTGAGCGACGGCACCACCTACAACTTCACCGCCTCGGCGGTGGATGTGGCGGGCAATGCGGGTGCGCTTTCGGCGGCCTATAGCGCCACCATCGACACCACGGCGCCGACCGCGCCGACCATCACCGCCGTTGCCGACAATGTTGGCAGCATCACCGGCAACCTCACCAGCGGTGGCCGTACGGATGACACCACGCTGAGCGTGACGGTGAGCCTCAGTGGCACTGGCGCCGTGGCGGGTGACACGGTGGCGGTGTTCAACGGTGCCACCAACCTGGGCAGCGTCACGCTTTCGGCCGGTGACATCACCACCGGCAGTGTGGCCATCACCACCTCGACCCTGGCCAATGGCACCACCTATACGCTGGTGGCCCGGGTTACCGACGTGGCTGGCAATGCCGGCGCCTCCTCCGCCAGTTTCTCCACCACGGTGGACACTGCGGCGCCGACGCTGCCGACCATCACCACGGTTACCGACAATGTCGGCAGCATCACCGGCGCGCTGACCAGTGGTGGCCGCACCGACGACAACGACCTGGCGGTGACCGTGACGGTGAACACCACCGGCATTGTGGCCGGTGACACGGTGCAGTTGCTGAGCGGCGGTACCGTGGTTGCCTCGGCGGTTTATGTCAGCGGCACTACCGTGGTGCTGCAGACCGGCGCGCTGGCCGAGGGCGCTGCTTCGCTGACCGCGCGGGTTGTGGATATTGCAGGTAATATCGGCGCTTCCTCCACCGCCTTCACCACCACGGTGGACACGACGGCGCCGAATGCGCCGACGCTGGGCACGGTGACCGACAATGTTGGCAGCATCACCGGCGCGGTGACGACTGGTGGCAGCAGCGATGATACCGCGCTGACGGTGGCGGTGACCTATGCCAGCGCCGTGACGGGCGACACGCTGCAGTTCTACAACAATGGCGTTGCCTTCGGCTCGGCCATTGCGCTGACGGCTGCCACCACCTCGGCCACGGTGAATATTCCGACGCTGACCAACGGCACCACCTATGTGCTGACCGCCAAGGTCATTGACGTGGCCGGCAATGCCAGCGCGGCCTCGGGCAGCTTCACGGTTACCGCCGACACCACGGCGCCGATCGCGCCGACCGTGACCTATGCCGATGACGTCGGCAACATCACCGGCAACCTGAGCACGGGTGGCCGCACCGATGATACGGTGCTGACGGCCAATATCACGCTGACCGGCACCAATGCGGTGGCGGGCGACAAGGTGCAGGTGTTCAACACCACCACCGCCGTCAGCGCCGTTTATACCTTGACGCAGGCCGATATCGACGCCGGCACGGTGGCGCTGGCGCTGAACACGCAGGCCAACGGCACCGCCCTGGCGTTGAACGTCAAGATCACCGACATTGCCGGCAACCAGAGCACCGGTTCCACAACCGTCAACACCACCATCGACACCACGGCGCCGACCACGCCGACCCTGACCGTGGCCGACAATGTCGGCACCATTCAGGGCAACCTGACCAGCGGTGGCTTCACCGACGACACCTCGCCGACGCTGAACTTCACCATTACGGCGGCGGTTGCGGGCGATACCTTCCAGCTGTTCGAAAGCGGCGTGGCAGTGGGCGCGCCGATTGCGCTGACTGTTGGGCAAACCACCGTTTCCATACCGCAAACGGCGCTGAACGACGGCTCCACCTATGTCTATACCGGCAAGGTGACTGACCTGGCGGGCAACGTCAGCACGGCCTCCAGCGCCTTCACCATCACGGTGGACACCACGGCGCCGGATGAGGCGGTGGCGACGCTGAATAATCTTTCGAACGATGCCGGCACCAGCAGCACTGACTGGTTGACCAACGCCGCGTCGCAGACCATCAGCGGCACGCTCGACAGCCCCTTCCTGGCCGGCGAGATTCTGAAGTATTCGGTGAACAACGGCACCACCTGGACCGCTTTCACCACCCAGCCCGCGGCCGGCGATACCAGCTTCTCTTCGGCTGGTGTCACGCTTGTAGGCAGCAACACGCTGCAGGTTGCGGTGTTTGACGCGGCGGGCAATTTCAGCACCGCCCTCACCCATGCCTTCACCCTGGATACCACGGCGCCCACTGGCACCTATGCCACCTCCGGCACCGGCATTACCGCGGGCGCGGGCAGCCTGAATGGAGGCGATACCGTCACCATCATGCTGACCGGCAGCGAGGCGCTGACCGTTACCGGCACGCCGACGCTGACGCTGAATGACGGCGGCGTTGCCACCTATGTCAGCGGCTCCGGCACCACCACGCTGGTGTTCAGCCATACGGTGGCAGCGGGCAACACCGCGACGGACCTGCAGGTTACCGCCGTGACCGGCGAAATCAAAGATGCCGCCGGCAATGCCCTGGCCACCACCACCGCCAACCCGACCGGCACGCTGGTGGTGGACACCACGGCACCGAATGCGCCGACCATCACCACGGTTACCGACAATGTCGGCAGCATCACCGGCGCGCTGACCAGCGGTGGCGCGACCGATGATACCACGCTCGCCTTCACCGTTACCGTCAGCGCCGTGGGTGTTGTGGCGGTGGGTGATACGGTGCAACTGCTGGATGGCGCCACCGTTGTGGGCAGCGCGGTCTATGCCAGCGGCACCACGGTCAGCATCACCACCAGCGCGCTGAGCGAGGGCGCGCATACCTTGACCGCCCGTGTGGTGGATGTTGCCGGCAATATCGGCGCTTCCTCCGCCGCCTTCACCACCACGGTGGACACCACGGCGCCGGGCGTGACGGTTGCCACGCTGAACAACCTTTCGGCCGATACCGGCAGCAGCAGCACCGACTGGGTGACCGCGACCGCGGCGCAGACCATCAGCGGCACGCTGAGCAGCGCCTTTGTGGCCGGCGATATCCTGAAGTATTCGCTGAACAACGGCACCAGCTGGACCGCCTTCACCACCCAGCCAGCGGCCGGCGATACCAGCTTTTCCTCGGCTGGCGTCACGCTCTCGGGCAGCAACA
>CANFIE010000005.1 GCA_947446625.1 Acetobacteraceae bacterium
AATGACGACGGCACCATGGCGCGGATGCCGGACCTGGTGGCCTTTGCCCAGCATCATGGCCTGAAGCTGGGCACGATTGCCGATTTGATCGGGCATCGGCGCCGCACCGAGCGGTTGGTGAAGCGGGTGGTGGAAGGCCGGATCGACCACGAGATTGGTGGCGAATGGCGGCTGATCACCTACACCAACACGCTGGAATATGCCGAGCATCTGGTGATGGTGAAGGGCGACCTTTCCGCCCCGCTGCCGGCCATGGTGCGGATGCACGCCGCCAACCTGCTGAACGACACCGTGGCCGGCCGTGGCACGCGGGACCTGCATACCGCCATGCGGATGATCACCGATTACGGCCGGGGCGCCGTGGTGATTATTCGGGATTGGCGGCCAACGAACATGAGCGAGCAGATTGAGCGCGGCAAGGACCGCCAGGTGGCGCTGCCGATGATCCGTGACTACGGCATTGGCGCGCAGATTCTGGCGGACCTGGGGGCGCGGGACCTGATCCGGCTGTCGAATAATCCGCGCCCGGTGGTGGGGCTGGAAGGCTACGGCCTGCGGGTGCTGGAGACGCGGCCGATTCTGGGCGGAGGTTCGCTGTGAGCATCATTCATGCGCCGGACCGCGCCACGCCGCGGCTGCCCGGCCCGGCACCGCGGATTCTGCTGATCCAGGCGCCGTATTACGCCGATGTGGTGGGCGGCATGCGCCAGGGTGCGGCGCGGGCCTTTGCCGAGGCCGGGGCGACCATGGATGTGGTGGATGTGGCCGGCGGCTACGAGTTGCCCGCCGCGCTGCGCATGGCACTGGTGCAGAAGGCCAGCCGCTATGACGGCTACCTGCTGCTGGGCTGCGTGGTGAAGGGCGAGACCGACCATTACGACTTCATCTGCTCGGCGATCAGCCAGGGGGTGATGGATATTGCCGCCGAGACCGGGGCCGCCGTGGGCTTTGGCCTGCTGACCGTGGACACCATTGAGCAGGCGATTGCCCGCAGCAGCGACGACAAGCACAACAAGGGCGCCGAGGCCGCGCATGCCACCCTGATGCAGGTGGGGCTGCGCCGCCGCTGGGGCCTGACATGAGCACCGGCAAAAAGCCGAAGCCGGGCGCCGCCGAGAAGCCGCGCAGCCGGCCTCGCACGGGGTCTCGGGTGGCGGCGATGATGGCGCTGTACCAAAGCGACTACATGGGCGAATCGGCCGAGACGGTGATCGACCAGTTCATCAAGCACCGCATTGGCATTTTCCCCGGCAGCGACGGCTATGATGATGGCCGCATCCCCGAGGCCGATATTCCGCTGTTCCGCGCCCTGGTGCGCAAGACGGCGGAAAATGGCGAGACGGTGGACGGGATCTTGACCCAGCATCTGGACAAGGACTGGCCGCTGGCCAAGCTGGACCCGGTGCTGCGCGCCCTGCTGCGCGCTGCCTGCACCGAGTTGTGGGGCGGCAAGGAGCCGCCGGCGCGGGTGGTGATCAACGAATACATGGATATCGCGCACGGGTTTTTCTCGGGCGAGGAACCGCGCTTTGCCAATGGGGTGCTGGATGCCATGGCCCGCACGCTGCGGGCGGATGAGTTCCAGCCGCCGCCAGCGCGCTGACCGATGAGCCTGCCGGCCGAGTTCTCCCTTATCGCCCGGCACTTCCGGCCCCTGGCCGGGCCCGGCGCGCTGAACCTGGAGGATGACGCCGCGGTGCTGGCGCCGCCGCCGGGGCGCGAACTGGTGATTGCCGCCGATGCCATGGTGGCGGGCGTGCATTTTCTGCCGGACGACCCGGCGGAGACGATTGGCCGCAAGCTGCTGCGGACCAACCTCTCGGATTTGGCGGCCATGGGCGCCACGCCGCTGGGCTATTTGATGACCACGGCCTTTCCGCGCGGCACCGCCGATGCCTGGGTGGCCGCCTTTGCCGCCGGGCTGCTGCTGGACCAGGCCGAGTTTGGCCTGACCGTGCTGGGCGGCGATACCGTTTCCACCCCGGGGCCGCTGACGCTTTCCCTCACCATTCTGGGCCATTGCGCGCCGGGCCGGGCGCTGCGGCGCAATGGCGGGCGGCCGGGGGATGATGTGTGGGTTTCCGGCAGCATTGGCGATGGCGCGCTGGGCCTGCGGGTGTTGCAGGGCAGCCTGCCGGCCGATGCCGAGGGCTGGCTGGCCGGGCGCTACCGGCTGCCGCGCCCTCGGGTGGCGCTGGGCCAGGGGCTGGTGGGGCTGGCCAGCGCCTGCATGGATGTGTCGGACGGGTTGGTGCAGGATTTGGGGCATCTCAGCCGGGCCAGTGGCTGTGCCGCCACGCTGCATGCCGGGCTGGTGCCGCTTTCGCCGGCGGCTGCCGCGCATCCGGCCCTGCTGCCGCTGCTGCTGGGCGGTGGCGATGATTACGAATTGCTGTTCACCGCGCCGCCTGCCGCCGCCGCCGCCATTCGGGCGGCCGGGGTGGCGGCGGGGGTGGCGGTTACGCGCATTGGCGGGCTTGCCGCTGGTGCCCCCGGGGTGACCGTGCTGGACACCCAGGGCAACGAGATGTCGCTGGCTTCCGCCGGCTGGAGCCATGTGTGAGATGACTGACGAAGCGGCGATGAAGCGGCAGGTTTGGCTGCTGCTGGTGTGCCAGGCGCTGATGCACACCACCATTGTGGGCCAGGCGGTGATGGGCGCGCTGATTGGCCATAGCCTGGTGGAGGACAAGTCGCTGGCGACCTTGCCCATCGCCATTCAGATGACCGCGACCATGGCGGCGAGCATTCCCGCCGGGGTGGTGTTCAGCCGGCTGGGGCGGCGGGCCGGGTTCTCGCTGGGGGCGGTGGCGGCGCTGCTGGGGTCTCTGACCTTTGCCTATGGCGTGTGGCGGGCGGATTTTCTGATCTACACGCTGGGTGCCATTCCGGCCGGATTGGGCTTTGGCATTGGCCAGCATTACCGCTTTGCCGCCAGCGAGGTGGCGCCGCCGGCCTACCGGGCGCGGGCCATTGGGCTGGTGATGACGGGCGGCGTGCTTTCCGCCGGGCTGGGGCCGGAATTGGTGAAGGCGACCAGCGACCTGTTCGTGCCGCATCTGTTTCTGGGCACGTATTTGGCCATTGCGGTGCTGCCGCTGCTTTGCCTGGGGCTGCTGACCTTCACCCGGCTGCCGCCGCCGCCGGCACGGGATGAAGCGGCCACGCCGATTGGCGAGATCATCGCCCGCCCGACCTTTATTGCCGCCGCCGCCGCCGGCATGGTGGCCTTTGGCAGCATGAACCTGCTGATGACCTCGACCCCGCTGGAGATGATGTTCTGCGGCTTTGCCGTGGGGGCCTCGGCCACGGTCATTCAGGTGCATGCGCTTTCGATGTATGCGCCGGGCTTCTTCACCGGGCGGCTGATCACCCGGTTTGGGGCGCGGCGGATTATGACGCTGGGGGTGGTGATCAACCTGGCCTGCATTGCCATTGGCGTGGAAGGACGTGGCTACACCAATTTTCTGGTGGCGCTGGGGCTGCTGGGGCTGGGCTGGAACTTCATGTTCGTGGGCGCCACCACGCTGCTGGGCAGCGCGCATTCCGCCGCCGAGCGGGTGAAGGCGCAGGCGGCGAATGACCTGCTGGTGTTCGGCACCGTGGCCTGCACGGCGTTTCTCTCCGGCGCGCTGCATGCGGGCGCCGGGTGGAACGCGATGAACCTGGCGCTGGTGCCGCCCTTGCTTGCGGTGGTGGGGCTGTTTGCGTGGCAGCAGTGGCGCCTGCGCGGCCGGCAGGTGCCGGCCTGAGGGGAGGGGGCTGCCCGTCCGTCCCCGCTTGGCTTAGGCCGATTTTTTGGGCGGCTGATTCGCGCCGCCGGTGATTCCACCGGCGACGATCAGAGGTTATCGAGCATTATGTGCCCTGAAGGGCGCATAATGCTCGATAACCATTTGAAATTAGAGCAAGAAATCAGTTCTGATGATTCCATCAGAACGGGTATTGCTCTAGTTCAGCCGGGTGCTGTTGGGCTGGGTGGCGCCCGGGTTGGTGTTGGTAATGCCGGTGCCACCGCCCAGCGGGTTGAAGCGGCCGACATTGCCGAACAGCGCCTGCAGGGTGGTACGCTCGTTCCCCGGCACCGGGGTTTCGCGCGAGACCATGCTGACCGAGCGGCCATCGGCTTCGGTCAACTCGCGCACCGACTTCAGCTTGCCGGCGTCGTCGAACTCAACCACCACCACGCGCTGCTCGCTCAGGTGTTCCTTCTGCATCGGCCGGTTCCGGCTGACGGCGCTGATGTAGTACCAGTTGTTATCATCAAACGTGCTGCGGGCGGTGGGCGTGCCCAGCAGGGTCTGCACATCGGCGCGGGCCTGCACGCCGGGCACCAGCGAGGCCAACTGATCCGCGGTGATGCGGTGGCCGCGGGCCAAGGGCGGGGCATCAATGAAGCTGCACGCGCCCAGGCTGAGGGCCGTGGCCAGAAGCAGGGCCAAACGCGGGCTGCGGGAGCGGGGAGCTTGCGACATCGCGTTGACCATCGGTGCAGGGCGTTCCATGTCTGCGGCGAATGCCACTTGGGCGCGGCCGGGTCAACTGAAGCCTGCGCCACACCCCGTTTTGACCTGGAAAGTACCCTGCCATGGGCCTGTTCAACCTGTTCCGCTCTCGCCGGCATGAACGCAACGGCTTTTTGCTGTATGGCGCCGCCGTGGGCGCGGCGCGCGAACCCTGGCTGTATGACCGGCTGGCGGTGCCGGATACGCTGGATGGCCGGTTCGACACGGTGGGGCTGCTGGTGATTCTGCTGATCCAGCGCCTGCGCAACGACCCCGACCCCGCCGGCGCGCCACTGGCCCAGGCGGTGTTTGACGCCATGTTCGCCGATATGGACCTGAACCTGCGCGAAATGGGCGTGGGCGACCTTTCGGTGGGGAAGAAGGTGAAGGAGATGTGGAACGCCTTCCATGGTCGCGCCCGCGCCTATGAGGCGGCTGTGGAGGCGGGCGATGCCGACGCCATGGCCCAGGCGGTGCTGCGCAACATTTGGCGGCGCGAGCCGGAGGCCGAGCCGGATGCCGCGGCCGCCGCGCTGGCGCGTTATGCCATGGTGGTGGCCGCCGCCCTGGCCAGCCAGCCTATGGCGGCGCTGGTTCAGGGCCAGGCGCATTTCCCCCTGGCTTCGGAGGTATTGGCCGATGCGGCATGAACTCTCCCGCCCCGTGGTGCTGGCCCGGGTGCCATCGGTTGGGCGTGACCTGGTGGTGGAAGCCAAGCCCGAGGAATGTGTGGCCCTGGCCGCGCGGCTGGGCATTGAGCAGGTGGGCAGGTTGCGCGCCACGCTGCGGCTGAAGCCGGACCGGCGTGGCCGCATTGAGGTGACCGGCCGGCTGGAAGCCGCCGTGGTGCAGCTTTGCGTGGTCTCGCTGGAGCCGGTGGCGCAGGAGATTGATGTGCCGGTGGCGCTGCGACTGCTGCCGCCGGAGCAGGCCGCCAGCGATTCGCCTGAGGATGCGTTTGACGATATCGAGGCCCCGCATGGCGAGGCCGACCTGGGCGAAGCCCTGGCCGAGGAGTTGGCCCTGGCGCTGGACCCTTACCCTCGCCACCCCGACGCCGAGTTGCCGCCCGAGGCGCAAACGCCGGATTCCGGGGCTTTCGGCGCTCTTTCCCAGTTACGGCCGCCGAAAAACTGAGGCTGGCGGTGCCCGCGATGCGGGCGTATTGCTTCTGCGCAAGCCGGCGAAAGCGCCGCTTGCGGTCGTGGGGGCAGGGTGCTAATCCCCGCCGCTCGTTTTCGCCCAACTCGTTGATTCACGAAAGGCTCGGCAACCATGGCCGTTCCGAAGAAGAAAGTTTCACCCTCGCGCCGCGGCATGCGCCGTAGCCATGACGCATTGTCGTCCGAGGCTCATGCTGAATGCGCCAACTGCGGCGAGCTGAAGCGCCCGCATAACGTCTGCTCGCATTGCGGACATTATGACCGGCGCGAAGTTGTGCCGGCTGGTGATGCGCTGAAGGCTGCGGTTCGCAACTGAGCGACGCTGGCTTGCGGAGCATGGGGAGCGCGCCTCGGTGGTAAAGTCCCTCCCGCTGGCCTTCGCATTGGCCGTGGACGCCATGGGCGGTGACAACTCACCGGACATGGTGCTCGACGGGCTGGAAATAGCGGCGGAGCGCCACCCCCAGGCCAAGTTCCTGGTGGTTGGCGATGAAGCGCGCCTTGTTCCTTTGCTGGCGGTTCGCCCGCGGGCCCTGAAGGCCTGCACGGTGCGCCACGCCCCCGATGTTGTGCCCGGTGACATGAAGCCAACGCTGGCCCTGCGGGTCCGGCGATCTTCCATGCGCCTGGCGATTGATTCGGTGGCGGCCGGTGAGGCGGCCGGCGTTGTCTCGGCCGGCAATACCGGCGCGCTTATGGCCCTGGCCAAAATCGTGGTGAAGACGCTGCCGGATATCAACCGGCCGGCGCTTGCCGCCATCATGCCCTCGGCCCGGGGTGACGTGGTGATGCTGGACCTGGGCGCCAATGTGGCGTGCGATGCGCGGAATCTGGTGGAGTTCGCCATCATGGGCGATGCCTTCGCCCGTGCCGTGCTTGGCCTGCCGCAGCCCTCCATCGGCCTGCTGAATGTGGGGTCCGAGGATATGAAGGGCGATGACCGCGTGCGCCAGGCTGCCGAGGTGCTGCGCGAGAGCCATATCGCCAGCGGCTTCCATGGCTTTATCGAGGGCCACGACATTACCGCCGGTACGGTGGATGTGGTGGTGACCGACGGCTTCACCGGCAATGTGGCGCTGAAGACCGGCGAGGGTGCGCTGAAGCTGATGCGCGACATGCTGCGCCAAGTGTTCTCGAGCTCGCTCTCCGCGAAGATGGGCTACCTGCTGGCCCGCCCGGCGCTGGAGCGGCTGCGCGAATGGATGGACCCGCGCCGCTACAACGGTGCGATTCTGCTGGGGCTGAACGGCGTGGTGGTGAAAAGCCACGGCGGTACCGACGCCACCGGCTTTGCCCATGCTATTGACGTGGCCATGGACATGGTCACGCATGGCTTCAATGACCGAATCCATGAGGGGCTTGCCCGGCTTTCGATGCCGCAGCCCGACCTGACCTCGGCCAGGACCTGACGCGGAGCCGCCTGCATGCCCATTCGTTCCCTGATAGCAGGCTGCGGGTCCTATTTGCCCGAACGGTCCCTGAGCAACGTGGAACTGGCCCAGGCCTATGGCCTGGACACCAGTGACGAGTGGATTGTAGAGCGCACGGGCATCCATAACCGCCACATTGCCGCGCCCGATGAAACCGCCAGCACCCTGGGCGCCAATGCCGCCCGCGCCGCCCTGGCCCGGGCCGGCATGCGGGCCGACGAGATCGACCTTATTGTGGTGGCGACGGCCACGCCGGATTCCGCCTTTCCCTCCACCGCCGTGCGCATTCAGGCGCTGCTGGGTTCTACCCGCGGCTTTGGCTTTGACATTTCCGCCGCCTGCACCGGCTTTGTGTATGCGCTGAACGTGGCCGACAATTTCATCCGCAGCGGCCAGGTGAAGACCGCGCTGGTGATTGGCGCCGAAGTCTTTTCCCGCATTGTGGACTGGACCGACCGCGGCACCTGCGTGCTGTTTGGTGACGGCGCCGGGGCCGTGGTGCTGCGCGCCGGGGAAGGCGAGGGGACTGCCGCTGACCGGGGCATTCTTTCCACCCATCTGCATGCCGATGGCAGCTTTGGCGATTTGCTGTTCGTGGATGGCGGGGCTGGGTCCAACGGCACCGCCGGCAAGCTGCGGATGACCGGCAATGCGGTGTTCCGCCATGCGGTTTCCAAGCTGGCCGATGTGGTGGACGAGGCGCTGGCCGCCAATGGGCTGGGCCACAGCGATGTGCGCTGGCTGGTGCCGCACCAGGCCAATCGGCGGATTATTGACGCCATGGGCCGCAAGCTGAAGCTGCCGCCCGAGCGCGTGGTGGTGACGGTGGACCGGCATGCCAATACCTCGGCCGCCTCCATTCCGCTGGCGCTGGCTGAGGCGGCCGGCGATGGCCGGATTCAGCCCGGGGACCTGGTGGTGATGGAAGCCATTGGCGGCGGGTTGACCTGGGGCGCCACCCTGGCTCGTTTCTGAATCGGCGCTTAACGCGGCCGCCCAAGTCTTTGTTCAACAAGGCAGTTGACGCGGCGAGCCGAGTGCTATTCTCATGCCCCCATTACGGGATTGGTGGGGACCGGGCGGGCCATGCAGACATTGACGCGAGCCCAGTTGGCGGAAGCGATCTACCATCAGGTGGGGCTGTCGCGGAATGAATCCGCCAGCCTGCTGGAACTGGTGCTGGAGAAGATGTCCGCCGCGCTGGAATCCGGTGAATCGGTGAAGATCTCGGCCTTCGGTACCTTTGTGGTGCGGCAGAAGGGCCTGCGGGTGGGCCGCAACCCGAAAACCGGCGTGGAAGTACCCATTCTGCCGCGCAAGGTGCTGTCCTTCCGGCCCAGCCAGGTGATGAAGGCGCGCATCAACGGCGATGAGAGCCGGATTGAGGACGCCGAGGCGTGAGCGAAGACCTCATTGCCGGTGAGGGCGCCCGGGCGCCCCGCCTGCGCAAGGGGCCGGCGGCGTTCCGCACCATTTCGGAGGTTGCTGACGACCTGCATATTCCGCAGCATGTGTTGCGGTTTTGGGAAACCAAGTTTCCGCAGTTGAAGCCGCTGAAGCGCGGCGGTGGCCGGCGCTACTACCGGCCCGAGGATATCGCCCTGCTGCGGCGGATCAGCGACCTGCTCTATACCCAGGGCTACACCATCAAGGGCGTGCAGCGGCTGCTGAAGGATGGCGGGCTGCCTGAGAGCGGCGCGCCGGAAGGGCAATTGCCGCTGCTGGATCTGAGCGACGCCGGCAACCCGGTGCGCGCCGCCCTGCTGGAACTGGATGATATTCTGGCCGACTTCAGCGCGCTGTTGGCGCGCTGAAGCCAGCCTTTACCGCGCCCGGCGCTGGATGTTGTAGAGCACCGGGAAGCCGATGGGCAGCACGCCCTCAATGTCGGCGCGGTGCGCCGCCGGCAGGTAGAACTGGCCGTAGAAGCCCATCAGCCCTGCCTCATGCACATGTTGCTGCATCTGCGCGGCCAACTCGCGGCGCTTGGCGGGGTCGGCCTCGCGCTCAAAGGCTTCCATCACCGGCGTCAACGAGGGGTCGCAGTAGCGGCCGGGGTAGTTGTTGGTGCAGTTATAGGCCACCGCGTAGTTGGCGATGGGGTTCACCATGTCGTACCCCGTGAACACCACGGGCATCACGTTCCAGCCGCCGCGTTCAATGGGTTCCAGGCTGTTGCGGCGCTGGGCCTGGGTGGAATAGTCGGCCGAGGCGACCTGCACGTTGAAGCCGGCCAGGCGCAGGCGGTCGGCGATCACCAGACTGGTCGGGTTCAGAATGGTGCTGTCCATGCTGTGCAGCAGCACCACGGGTTCGTTGTTGTAGCCGCTGGCGCGCAGGGTGGTGCGGGCTTGCTCGATGGTGGCGGCGCGGAGCGGCGGCACCCCGGCCTCGGAGGCGAGCGGCCAGCCGCACATGAAGATGGAGGCGCAGAAGCCGTAGCGCATCTGCTGCGGCAGGCCGAGCGAGGCCAGTACTTCCTCGTGATTTACCGCCAGCTGGAAGGCGCGGCGGGCCTGCGGGTTGTTGAAGGGCGGCAGGGTGTGGTTGAGCGAAATGGCGCCGATCATGCTGCCGAGCGGCGGCGGCTGCACCAGGCGGATGTTGCGGTTGCGGCTGAAGGCCGGGATGAAATCGCCCGGCACCAGTTCCAGGTAGTCGGCCTCGCCGGCCTGCAATGCCGCCACGCGGGTGGCGATATCCGGCATGGAGATGAAGTGGACCTGGTCCATATGCGCGCGCTTGCCGCCGGCAAAGCCGTCGGCGGGTTCGGCCCGCGGCACGTAGCGCGGGTTGCGGCGGAAGATGGCCAGGCTGCCGCTGCGCCATTCCGCGCGGTTGAAGCTGTAGGGGCCGCTGCCGATCGGCTCGGGCACCGCCTGGGTGATGGGGGTGCTGCGGGCGAAGCGGGCCGGCATCATGAAGGGAATTTGTGCGGCGGGTTTGCCGATAGCCTCGATGACCTGGGAGAAGGGCCAGGCCAGTTCCAGGCGGAAGGTCTTGGCGTCCACCACGCTCAGGCCCTTGCTGGCGGCCATGAGGCGGGCGCCCAGGCCGTCTCGCCGGCCCCAGCGACGGAGGGATTCGACGCAATCCTCGGCCGTTACCGGCTGGCCATCATGCCATTCCAGCCCGTCGCGCAAATGAAAGGTCCAGGTCAGGCGGTCGGCGCTGACTTCCCAGCGGTCGAGCATCTGCGGGCGGTATTCGCCCTTGCTGTCGAGCGCTACCAGCGTGTCGTACACCAAGTACGCATAGGCGCGGGTGACATTGCTGGTGGTGATGATGGGGTCCAGCACCTGGAGTTCCAGGTTCAGCACCGCGCGCAGCACGCTGGGTTGCGGCTGGGCCTGGGCGGGCGGGGCCAGCGCCAAGGTGGTGGCGGCCAGCAGGGCAAGGCAAAGGCGGCGCATCGCGGCTCTCCTTCAGGCGGGCAGTTGCTCTGCTTCCGGCGCCGGGCGGCCGCGGATCATGTCGGCGGCCTTCTCGGCGATCATCAGCGTGGTGGCGTAGGTATTGGCGGAAGGCATGTGCGGCATGATGGAAGCGTCCACCACGCGCAGTCCTTGCAAACCATGCACCAACAGCCGGTCATCCACCACTGCCGTTGGGTCGGTGGCCGGTCCCATGCGGGCGGTGCCGATCAGGTGGTAGGTGGTGCTGCCGTTCTGGCGGGCAAAGTCGAGCAATTCGTCATCGGTTTGCGCCTGCTGGCCGGGCAGCACTTCCTCCTGCACGAAGGGCGCCAGTTGCGGCGTGGCCAGCATGCGGCGCAGCAGGCGAATGCCGCCCAGATGCACCTGCCGGTCGCCGGGGTTGCTGAGGTAGTTGGGGTTGATCTCGGGGTGCTCGAACACGTCGGTGCTGCGGGCGGTGACCCAGCCGGTGGATTCGGGGCGGTGCTGCCAGGCGCCCGCTGTCATGCCCGGGTAGTCGTCCAGCACGTAGACCTTGCCGGCGGCGTAGCTGCCGGGGGTGAAGACGCATTGCAGGTCGGGCGCGTCCAGGCCTTCAAAGCTTTTCCAGAACACATGCACATGGCTGGGGGCGGTGGCCAGGATGTTGGGCTTTTGCAGCGCCCAGCGCGCCACCTGCGCCGCCAGGCGCCAGCCGCGTGACATCTGGTTGAGCGTGGTGACGCCGGGCCTGGCGCGCATGACGATGCGCGAGGCGTAGTGGTCGCGGAAGTTGGAACCGACGCCGGGGATATCGGCCACCACCGGCACGCCCAGCTTGGCCAGCAGCGCGGCGGGGCCAACGCCCGAGACCTGCAGCAGCCGCGCCGTGTTCACCGTGCCGGCGGAGAGAATCACCTCGCGCCGGGCGCGGACCTGGCGCGGCGGGGCGCCGCGTTCATGCTGGTAGGCAATGCCCACGGCGCGCTTGCCCTCGAACAGCACCTGGCAGGCGCGGGCATTGGTGCGTACCTCCACGCCGCCACGGGCCACGGCGGGGTGCAGGAAGGCGCGGGCGGCGCTGACCCGGCGGCCCTTGACGATGGCGCGCTGGAAATAGCCGACGCCGGCTTGGTCTCCGCTGTTGTAGTCGGGGTTGCGGGGTATGCCCATGCCGACGCAGCCGGCGATGAAGGCTTCGGAAAGCGGGTGGAACCAGTCCATGTCGGTGACGGGCAGGCTGCCGCTGCGGCCACGGCGTTGCGGGTCGCCAAAGCCCATGCGGTGTTCGCTGCGGCGCAGGTAGGGCAGGGTATCGGCGTAGCCCCAGCCGCGATTGCCGCGCTGGGCCCAATGGTCGAGGTCGGCTGGTTGGCCGCGATTATAGATCATGCCGTTGATGGAGGTGGAGCCGCCGAGGGTGCGGCCCTGCACGGTGCTGATGGCGCGGCCGCCAGTGTTTTCGGTGGGCGTGGTCTGGAACTGCCAGGTGACGCTGGGGTCGGACAGGGTTTTGATGAAGCCGGCGGGGATGTGGATATAGGGGTTGGTGTCGGGCGGCCCGGCTTCCAGCACGCAGACGCTGACGCCAGGGTCTTCCGAGAGGCGGGCGGCGAGGACCGAGCCGGCGGCGCCGGAGCCGACAATGACGTAGTCGAAGCTGTCGGCGTCCAAGGTCATCTCCCGCGTGTTGTTTCACCGGGCAGGGTAGGGAGGTGCGGGGTGGCTTGCCAACCCCATGAACCGCGCTGGTTGGACGGATCAGGGGTGGTGGTGTTCAGCGGAAGGCCCGGTGGGTTGCCACCGGGCGCCATGGCGATGCGGTTGCAGTCAGTGGCCAAACACCGGGTTGATGGCCAGGGAGGCCAGCGCGTCGCTGGCAGCCCAGCCCAGGCGTAGGTTGACCGCCTCGGAGCGGAAACAGGCGTAGTACATGGTGCTGACCTGCGCGAGCCGCAGGGATCGTCGCCGCCCTCGGGAGGCTTGTCCTCGACCCGGCGCCAGCGGCCGGAAGCGTTATGCTGGGAGGGTGAAGCGCAGCAACCTGGCCAGGTCGCCGCGCGTGTCGGCGGGTTCGGCATAACCAACGGCGGTGCGCAGTCGCGTTGTATCCGCCACCATGAAGGGGGTTTCGTCCGGCCGGTCGGGCAGGGCCCCCAGGCGGATGAGGGATGCGCGCCCGGTCAATTCGCCAATCAGGGCCACGAGGTCGCGAATGGCCACGGCCTGGCCCGAGGCGACATTCACCGCCCCTTCCACCGGGCTGGCGCATAGCGCCGCCAAGGCCTGGCCCACAAACCAGGTACTGGAGAAGTCCCGGATCGGGCGGCCCGAGGCGCATTGTGCTTCGCGCCCCTCCCGCAGGGCGCCCAGCACGGCCGGCACCAGCCGGTCCGGGTGCTCGCCCGGGCCAAACAGATGGAACAGCCGCGCCCAGGCCGTGCTGATGCCCAGGCCCGGCAGCGCCGCCGCCAAGGCGGCCTTGGCCTGGCCGTAAGGCGTGGCCGGCTCTACCGGGCGGCTCTCGGGCCAGGGCTGGGCATCACCCGGCGCCTGGGTGGCGTATTCGGCGCAACTGCCCAGGCCAATAAAGCGCCGGCCGCCCTTGGCGGCGAAGGCCTGGGCCAGCGCCAGAGAGGCCCGCAGCCATTCGCCATTGGCCGGCGCGGTCCAGAACCGCCCATGCGCCACGTACCAGGCGCAATGCAGCACAATATCTGGCCGCGCGGCGTGCAGCAGCGGCAGGGGCGCCGCCGGGTCCAGCAGGTTGGCGGCATGCCAATGGACGGCGCTGGGTGCAGCGGCGGGGCGGTTCTGCCCTACGGCGTGCACGTCAAAGCCGCGCGCCAGCAGCGGCGCCAGAACCTGCCGGCCCACGAAGCCCGAGGCGCCGGTGACCAGCACGCGTTCAGCCATGGTCCGGCCAGGTGGCATCGCGTTCCGAGATGACCTGCGGCGCCGCTGGCCAGGCGATGCCAAAGGCGGGGTCATTCCAGCGCAGGCCGCGGGCACAGCCCGGGGCGAAGGGCGCGTCCATCATGTATTCCACCACGGCATCCGCCGTCAGCGTCAGGAAGCCATGCGCGCAGCCACGCGGGATCAGCAGCGCCAGCCGGTTCGTCGCCGAAAGCGCCACCCCCACATGGCGGCCATGGCTGGGCGAGCCAGGGCGCAGGTCCAGCACCACGTCATGCACCGCGCCACGAATGCAGCGCACCAGCTTCACTTCCTCGCCCGGTGCCACCTGCCAGTGCATGCCGCGCAGGGTGTGGCGGGCATGGTTCTCTGAAAGGCTGACCTGCCATGGGGTGAAGTCATGCCCGGCGGCGGCGAATTCGGTGCGGCAGAAGCTGCGGGCAAAGGCGCCGCGGGCGTCCTCGGCCGCGGTGCTGGCCACCTGCACCAGCCCGGCCAGGGGCAGGGCGGTAAAGCTCAGCGCCACGTCCGCATCTCCGGCACGGCGGTGTAGAGCCCCCCGGTAAAGCCCGCGGCACGCAACTGGCCGGCAATCTCCTCGCCGATATTCCAGGGCAGGATGAGGATGTCATCGAGCCCCAGTTCCAGCAGCGCGGCGGGGGTTACCACCGGCACATGGCTGCCGGGCAACAGGCGGCCCTGCTTGGCGGTGCTGCGGTCGGCCACGGCCACGATATCCTCGGCGCCAAGCTGCGCCGCGTTCAGCAGGGTATTGCCCTTGGCCGCCGCGCCATAGGCGCCAACCCGCCGGCCAGCGGCGCGCTGGGCGGCCAGCCAGGCCCGCAGCCCGGCCACCACCTGGCGCACCCTTGCCTCGAAGCCCAGGTAGAAGGCGTCGGCATCCACGCCGCGCGCTGCTTCCTCGGCCGCCACCGCCAGCAAGGTGGCCGAAGCCGGCCGCTTGCCGGCCGCGGCGAAGACCCGCAGCGAGCCGCCATGGGTCGGCAGGCGCTCCACGTCGAACACGCCCAGCCCGTGCCGGGCCAGGGCACGCCGCATGGCAAGCAGCGACCAGTAGGCGTAGTGCTCGTGGTAGATGGTGTCGAACTGCACGCCATCGACCAGCGCCACCAGGTGCGGCGCCTCGATGCTGACCACACCCTCGGGCCCGGCCAGCAGGGCCAGGCCACCGATGAAATCGTCCAGGTCCGGCACATGGGCCAGCACGTTGTTGGCCACTGTCAGGGTGGCGTGGCCGTGCCGCGCCAGAATGTCCCGCGCGGTATCGCGGCCGAAGAAGCGTGCCTCGGTGGGTACGCCGGCCGCGCGGGCAACCGCCGCCACATTGCCGGCCGGCTCCACGCCCAGGCAGGGGATGCCGGCGGTGACGAAGTTGCGCAGCAGGTAGCCATCATTGCTCGCCACCTCCACCACGAAGCTGCCGGCGCCGAGCCCGAGGCGCAGGCGCATGGCCGTGCAGAAGCGCGCCGCATGGGCCAGCCAGCTTTCCGAGGCCGAGGAGAAATAGGCGTAGTCGGAGAAGATCGAGGTCTCATCCACCACCGTATCCAACTGGACCAGGCGGCAGGCGGCGCAGACCACCGCGCGCAGCGGAAAGCGCGGCTCCGGCATGGCGGCGCGGTCTGGCGGCACGTAGGCATTGGCCACGGCCATGCTGCCCAGGTCGCAGAACACGGCGCCCAGGGCGCCGCCGCAGGCGCGGCAGGCGGTAACGGGGTGGGAGCCGCTCACAGTGCCGACTCCACCGCTTGCCGAGACAGCCGGGCCATGTCCTGGCCGGCGCGCCATGCCGCGTACCAGCGCGCGGTTGCCGCAATGGCCTGGGGCGTGGAGCAACGCGGCGCCCAGCCCAGGGCCTGGCCGGCCAGGGAGGAATCCAGGCCCAGTCTCGGTGCTTCCGCCATGACCTCCCCTTGCTCCTGGCGCCAATCCACCTGGCCCCACAGCCGCAGCAGGTCCCGCACCCGCACTTCGCTGTCATGCGGGCCGAAATTCAAAGCCGGCGGCGCGGTGCCGGCCACCAGCGCCTCGGCCAGCATCAGGTAGCCGCGCAGCACGTCCAGCACATGCTGGAAGGGGCGGGTGGCATCAGGCCGGCGCACCGCCAGCGGTTGCCCGGCCATCTGGGCGCGCACAAGGTCCGGCACCAGGCGTTGCTCACCAAAATCGCCGCCGCCAATCACGTTGCCGGCGCGTGCCGTGGCCATACGGGGCAGGGCATCGGCGAAACTGGAGCGCCAGCAGGCGACGGCGATTTCCGTGCCGGCCTTCGAGGCGCTGTAGGGGTCATGCCCGCCAAGCGGGTCACTCTCGGTGAAGGCCCGGCCGGTGCCGTCATTCCGATAGACCTTGTCGGAGGTCACCATGACGGCGGCGCGGCAATCAGTTCCACGCAGTGCCTGCATCAGGTTGATGGTGCCGGTCACATTGGTGGCGAAGGTTTCCGTGGGTTCGCGGTAGCTGCGCCCGACATAGGCCTGCGCCGCCAGATGCAGCACAATCTCGGGGCGAATGGCCGCGACCGCCGCCACCAGCGCGCCAGGGTCGCGGATATCGGCCCGAACATCGCCCGCCAATGTGCTGGCGACATCCAACTGGTCAAAGGCCGTTGGCCCGGCGGGTGGCGGCAGGGCCAGCCCATGCACCTCGGCGCCCATCTGCCGCAGCATCAGGCAGAGCCAGGCGCCCTTGAAGCCGGTATGGCCGGTAACCAGTACCCGCTTGCCGCGCCAGAAGGCGGTATTCACCAGATTTTCCAAGGCGCGGCCCCACTGGCCCACAGCCGTTCGAGCTGCTCGCGGTCGCGCAGCGTGTCCATGGCGTGCCAGAAGCCGCGATGGTCATAGGCGCGCAACTGGTCATCGGTGGCCAGGGACCGCATGGGGTCCTGTTCCCAGGTAACGTCGTCGGCCCCAATGCGGTCCAGCACCTTGGGCGACAGCACGAAGAAGCCGCCATTGATGGTGCCGCCATCGCCCACCGGCTTTTCGACGAAGGCGCTGACGGTAGTGCCCTCGCGCGCCAAGGCGCCGAAGCGGCCGGGAGGTGCCACCGCCGTGACCGTTGCCTCGCGGCCATGGGCCCGGTGGAAGGCGAGCAACGCGGTGACATCGACATCGGAGACGCCGTCGCCATAGGTCAGGCAGAAGGCCTCCTCGTCGCGCAGATAATGGCCCACGCGGCGCAGCCGCCCGCCGGTCATCGACTCTTCGCCGGTATCAACCAGCGTGACGCGCCAAGGCTCGGCGGCGGGGCGCAGGACTTCCACCTGGCCGGAGGAAAGGTCGATGCGCAGGTCTGAGGAGTTCTGCCGGTAGTTCAGGAAAAACTCCTTTATCATCCAGCCCTTGTAGCCCAGGCAGATGATAAAATCAGACACGCCATGCGCGGCGTAAATCTTCATGATGTGCCAGAGAATGGGCATGCCGCCGATCTCAACCATGGGCTTTGGCCGCAGGTGCGTTTCTTCTGCCAACCTGGTGCCACGGCCGCCGGCGAGGATAACCGCCTTCATGGCAAAACTCCTGAAACGATGGCGCTACTATTTTTGGCCCGGCCGCTGAGATAGCGGAGTTTTCACATGGGTAGAGTGTGACTGTGAAGAGGGGACAGGCAGGCCACGGCGACATGGGGCCATGTGCAATGGGCCGGCGAACCGTTGCACGGTCATGCCAGCAGGCATCGACCAACCAATGGCAACGGGGGGACTGGCCGAACGGCCAATGAGGCGGGGGTGCCTCGGAAAAATGGTCGGAGCGGCGGGATTTGAACCCACGACCCCTTGTCCCCCAGACAAGTGCGCTACCAGGCTGCGCTACGCTCCGACAGGGCGCGGGGTGTAGCATCGAGGTTGGCGCCGCGCCAGCCCCTGGGTTAGCGTGATTCCAATAATCGGAGGAAATATCATGGCGCAAAAGCGTCTCGGGCGGCGTGCGGCCATTGCCTTGGGGGTGGCACCCCTGGTGCTGCCCCGGCTGGGGCGGGCCCAGGGGGCTTATCCGGAACGGCCCATCCGCATCATCGTGCCGTTTGCGCCGGGGGGCTCCTCGGATTTCGTCGCCCGCGTGCTGCAGCAGCCACTGGCCGAGGCGCTGGGCCAGCCGGTGGTGATTGAGAATCGGGCCGGGGCGGCGGGGAATGTGGGCATGGAGGCCGCGGCGCGGGCGGCGCCGGATGGCTACACGGTGTTCCTCGGCAATATCGGCACGCTGGCCATCAACGCCGCGGTGTTTACCCGCAGCCTGCGGGTGGAGCCGCTGCGCGACTTTGCCCATATCGGGCTGGTGGCCAATACGCCGGACGCGCTGGTGGTGGGCGCCGACCTGCCGGTGCGCACCGTGGCGGAGTTCGTGGCCTATGCGAAGGCCAATCCGGGCCGGCTGAATTACGGCACCCCGGGTTCAGGCAGCGCCAACCGGCTGGAGATGGAAATGCTGCGCGAGGCCGCCGGCGGGCTGGAGATGGTGCATGTGCCCTACCCCGGCGGCGCCGGCCAGGCGGTGACAGCCGGGGTGGCGGGGGATGTGCAGTGCATGTTCGTGACGCTGTCCTCGGCCATTGGCCAGGTGCAGGCGGGGCGGCTGCGCTGCCTGGCGGTGACCATCGGCCGCCGGGTGCCGGCGCTGCCCGATGTGCCGACCATGCGGGAGAGCGGTTTCCCCGATTTCGTCGCCGGCAGTTGGCAGGGGCTTTCCATGCCGGCGGGCACGCCGGTGGCCATCCTCAACCGCTGGGCGGCGCTGGCGCGGGAGATTACCGCCCGGCCCGAGGTGCAGCAGCGGCTGCGGGCTTCCGGCACCGAGCCGGAGTCGAGCGGCAACCCGGAGGAATTTGCCAGCTTCATTGCCGCCGAGACCCGGCGCTGGGGCGCCGTGGTGCGGCGGGTGGGGGCTACGGCGGACTGAGGGCAAACCCCGGACGGGCAACTGCACCGGCAGGGATAATTTGCCCGACCTTTGCCTCACACCACGCTGGTCATGCCGCCATCAACGTACAGCAGGTGGCCGTTGATGTAGCTGCTGGCGTCGCTGGCCAGGAAGACGGCGGCGCCCATCAGTTCCGGCATTTCGCCCCAGCGCCCGGCCGGGGTGCGGGCGCAGAGCCAGTCATTGAATTGCGGGTTGGCCTTCAGCGGCGCGGTGAGTTCGGTGGAGAAGAAACCCGGCGCGATGCCATTGGCCTGGATGTTGTGGCGCGCCCAGTCGGCGCACATGGCCTTGGTGAGCATGCCCAGCGCGCCCTTGGTGGCGGTGTAGGGGCCGGTGGTGGCGCGGCCCATCATGCTCATGACCGAGCAGGTGTTGATGATTTTGCCTCGGCCACGCGGGATCATGCGCTTGGCCACGCTGCGGGCGCAGTAGAAGGCGCTGTGCAGGTTGGTGGCGATGACGGTGTGCCAGGTTTCGTCGGGCATCTGGTCCAGCGCGCCGCGCAGGTTGACGCCGGCATTGTTGCAGAGAATGTCGATGGGGCCGTTTTCCGCCTCAATGCGCGCCACGGCGGCTTCCACCGCCGCGCTGTCGGTCACGTCGAAGCTGGCGATTTCCACGGTATGGCCCTGGCCGCGCAGGGTTGCGGCAGCTTCGGCCAGCTTTTGCTGGTTGCGGGCGTTGAGCACCACGGTGGCGCCGGCACCCGCGAGCCCGGCGGCCAGCGCCAGGCCAATGCCCTGGCTGGAGCCGGTGACAAGGGCGCGCCGGCCGGCGAGGTCGAACAGCTTCAGGGACATGGGCGGCTCCTCTGGGTGCTTCGATTGCCGGTATCACCGCAGCCAGGGCGAAGGGAAGGGGGGCCGGGCTTTGACGGCAACGGGCCGCTGCCGTTAGCTTCCAGCTTCTGTTGAGGGACTGAGGGAAGACATGTCGGCTACGATGCGCGCGATGGTGCTGCGACAGCACGGTGACCTGGATGTACTGAAGGTTGAGGCCGATTATCCCCGCCCCGTGGCCGGGCCGGGCCAGGTGGTGCTGCGGGTGCGCGCTTCCTCCTTCAACTACCACGACGTGTTCACCGTGAAGGGCATGCCCGGCATCAAGGTGCCGATGCCGGTTGTCATCGGCCTGGACCTGGCCGGTGAGGTGTTTGAGTGCGGCGAGGGTGTCTCCGGCTGGGAGGCCGGGGCGCGGGTGATGGTGAACCCGATCAACCGCCAGAAGGGCCTGATGGGCGAGATGCTGGATGGCGGCATGGCGGAATATTGCGTCTGCAATGCCGACCAGCTGATTCGCCTGCCGGATGCGGTTTCCTTCGAGACGGCCGCCAGCCTGCCGGTGGCCTATGGCACCGCGCACCGCATGATCGTGACGCACAACACCATCAAGAAGGGTGATGTGGTGATGATCCTTGGCGCCAGCGGTGGCGTGGGGACGGGTTCCGTGCTGCTGGCCAAGAAGCTGGGCGCCTATGTGGTGGCCTGCGCCGGCGGGCCGGAAAAGTGCCAGGCCATGCTGGATATCGGCGCCGATGAGGCGGTGGACTATCTGGCCGTGGATTTTTCCAAATGGGCGCAGGAGCGCTTCGGCAAGCCGCAGCGCCGCAGCTATGAGGGCGGCGTCGATGTCCTCATCAACTATACCGGCGGCGATACCTGGGCGAAGGGCCTGCGCATTGTGAAGCGCGGCGGCAAGATCCTGGTGTGTGGCGCGACCGCGGGCTTCGACCCGAAGGAAGACCTGCGCTTCATCTGGACGTTTGAGTTGCAGGTGATTGGCAGCAACAGCTTCTACAATGAGGACTTCGACAGCCTGCTGTCGATGTGCGCCAAGGGCGAGATCAAGCCGTTGATCGACAAGGTGCTGCCGCTGGATGAAGCCGCCGAAGGGCTGGCGCTGATCCGCGACCGCAAGGTTATTGGCAAGGTGGTGGTGACCCCATGAGCGACGTGCAAGCCCTGACGGTTGAGCAATTGCAGGAGCGCCTGATGCGCGCTCCGTACCACCAATGGCTGGGCCTGAAGGCCGAGGCGGTGGGCAAGGACAGCGTGACCATTCGCGCCACCTGGCGCGAGGAATGGGTGGTGAACCCGGACCGCCGCTACACCCATGGCGGCATCCTGGCCGCGCTGGTTGACCTGGCCGCCGACTGGGCCATTGGCGCCCAGCTTGGCCGGGGCATCCCGACCATCGACATGCGGGTGGACTACCACCGCGTGGCCATGCCGGGGGACCTGATCTGCAAGGGCCGCATTGTGAAGGCGGGCGGGCAGTTCAGCGTGGCGGAAGCCGAGATCTTCGATCTCGACGGCAAGCTGCTGGCCTCGGGCCGTGGCGTGTACCTCTCGGCCGCGCCGAAATAATGGGCTTTCCGTTCCGCAACCTGGGCGCGCTGGTGGGCGCCGGCTCCGACCCGGCGAAGACCGCGCTGATCGACCATGCCGGCGGCGTGGTGCGGCATATCAGCTATGGCGAGTTGGATGCCCGCGCCAATGCCATGGCGCGCGGCCTGCTGCGCCATGGCCTGGTGCGGGGCGACCGGCTGGGCATTCTGGCGGCCAATTCCTACGAGTATCTGGCCGCCTTCTACGGCGCCCAGCGCGCCGGGCTGGTGCCGGTACCGGTGAACTGGCGCTTCCCCAGCGCCACGGTGGAGTATGTGCTGCGCGACAGCGGCGCCAAGCTGGTGCTGTGTGACGCCGAGCGCCTGGCCGCCGTGCCCGCGGGCCTGCCCAGCATTGTGCTCGGCAGCCCGGAATGGGAGGCGCTGGCTGACCCCGGCGCTTTCGAGGCGGTGGTGCCGGCGCCGGGTGAGCCGGCGTTGTTCCTTTATACCTCGGGCAGCACCGGGCGGCCGAAGGGGGTTATCCTTTCCCACCAGTCGCATCTGTGGGTGGTGGAGCAGCGGCTGAAGGGCGCCGATATCAGCCAGGAACGCTGCCTGATCGCGGCGCCGCTGTACCACATGAACGGGCTGGCCCTGGCCGAGTTGGCCTGCGCCGCGCATATCACCGTGGTGCTGCTGCCGCAGTTCGAGGCGCGGGCCTATATCCGCGCCATTGGCGAGCACAAGGTGACCTGGATTACCGGCGTGCCGCCGATGATGGCGATGCTGCTGCAACAGCGCGAACTGGTGGCGGCGACCGACCTTTCCTGCGTGCGGCATGTGCGTTGCGGCTCGGCGCCGGTTTCGCCAAGCTTGCTGGCGGCGATCAAGGGCGCCTTCCCCAATGCGGGCTTTGTGAATGGCTATGGCACCACGGAAGCCGGGCCGGTGGTGTTCGGCGCGCATCCGGGCAAGGTGCCGACGCCGCCCTTGAGCGTGGGCTATGCCCACCCGGCGGTGGAATTGCGCCTGCGTGGCGAGGATGGCGCGCTGGGCGACCAGGGCGTGCTGGAGCAGAAATGCCCCGGGCTGATGAACGGCTACTGGAACCGCCCGGACCTGAAGCCGCCGATTACCGCTGATGGTTTCTACGTGACCGGCGACGTGTTCCGGCGCGACGAGAACGGCTTCCATTACGTGATGGGCCGGGTGGATGACATGTTCATCTCGGGCGGCGAAAACATCTTCCCGAGTGAAGTGGAGAAGGTGCTGGAGACGCATCCGGCGGTGGAGCAGTCGGTGGTGATTCCGGTGCCGGATGACATCAAGGGCACCAAGCCGGTGGCCTTTGTGGTGAAGCGCGCCGGGGCCGAGGCGGACGAAGCCATGCTGAAGCAGCACGCGCTGACCCATGCCCCGGCCTATATGCACCCGCGCCGGGTCTGGTTCATTGACGCCTTGCCCCTGGCCGGCACAAACAAGGTGGACAAGGCCGTGCTCGCCCGCTGGGCGCAGGAACGCGGCGCGGGGAGCGAATGAGATGAAGATCGGTGTGATCGGCCTGGGCAGCATGGGGATGGGCGCCGCCCTGAACCTGCTGAAAGCGAGCGGCAACGCCGTGTGCGGTGTGGACCCGCGCCCCGAGCCTCGCGCCGAATTCACCGCGGCTGGCGGTACCGCCGCAGCCAGCGCCGCGGAGTTGCCCGCGGGCACCGAGGCCGTGCTGGTGATGGTGGTGAACGCCAAGCAGGCCGATGCCGCGCTGTTTGGGCCGGGCGGTGCCTTGCCGCGCATGGCGCCGGGCGCGGTGCTGGTGGTTTCCGCCACCATGGCGCCGGATGATGCCCGCAAGCTGGCGGCCAAGGCGGCCGATGCCGGCATGCTGTACCTGGATGCGCCGATGAGCGGCGGCGCCACGGGCAGCCGGGCCGGGCAGTTGACCTATATGGCCAGCGGCAGCGCGGCGGCCTTCGCCAAGGCGCAGCCGGTGCTGGATGCCACCGCGAAGAAGGTGTGGAAGCTGGGCGATGCGCCGGGCATGGGCGCCACCATGAAGGTGGTGCATCAGCTGTTGGCCGGCGTGCATATTGCCGTGGCGGCCGAGGCCATGGCGCTAGGCATCAAGGCCGGGCTGCAGCCGCAGGATTTGTACGATGTGGTGACGACGGCGGCCGGCAATTCCTGGATGTTCGAGAACCGCATGGCGCATGTGCTGGCGGGCGATGACCGGCCGGCCTCGGCGGTGGATATCTTCGTGAAGGATCTGGGCCTGGTGACGGATATGGCGCGCCAGGCGCAATTCCCCACGCCCTTGGCTGCGCAGGCCATGCAGTTGTTCATTGCCGCCAGCGCCATGGGGCAGGGGGCGAAGGATGATGCCTTCGTGATTCGCGCCTACCAGGCGCTGGCCGGCTTCAAGCTGCCGCACGAGGATTGAGGGCGCCGCCTTGCCGCCCGCTGCCCGGCCCGGCATCCTGCCCGCAACAACGGGAGGATTTGGGGCATGAGCGGCAGGCTGGCGGGCAAGGTTGCCTTCATCACCGGGGCGGGTACCGGCATTGGCCGGCAAACGGCTGAACTTTTCGCCCGTGAAGGCGCCCGCGTGGTGGTGGCGGATATCAACGCCACCACGGGTGAGGAAACCGCGCATCGCATCACCAGCGCGGGCGGCGATGCCATTGCCATCCACACCGATGTGAGCGAGCCGGACAGCATCAGCGCCGCCATTGCCGGCTGCGTGCGGCATTACGGCGCGCTGCATGTGCTGCACAACAATGCCGGCGGCTCCACCGATATCGACAACAACGTGGTGGAGGCGCCGCTGGAGGAATTCTGGCGGGCGATCAAGCTGGACCTGTTCGGCACCTTCCTGGGCTGCCGCTTCGGCATTCCGGAGATCATCAAGGCCGGCGGGGGTGCGGTCATCAACATGGCCAGCGTGGTGGCGCTGATGGGGTTTCCGGGGCGGGATTGCTACACGGCGGCCAAGGGTGGGTGGCCTCGCTGACCCGTTCCCTGGCGGTGGAATACGGCAAGCAGGGGGTGCGGGTGAACGCCATTGCCCCGACCGTGACGCTGACGACCCGGGTGGTGAAGCTGCTGGCCGGCAATGCCGCCATGCAGGTGCTGGCCGAGCAACCCCTGCTGGGGCTGGGCCAGGCCAGAGACATGGCCGAGGCGGCGCTGTATTTGGCCTCGGACGCGGCGCGGATTGTCACCGGCGTTATCCTGCCGGTGGATAGCGGGCTGGTAACGCTGTAACCATCTTGTCCTGGGCGGCTGCCGCCGGCATGTATGGGGCCTTGCGGAGGGCCTGTAGCTCAATGGTCAGAGCGGACCGCTCATAACGGTTTGGTTGCAGGTTCGAGTCCTGCCGGGCCCATTCCGCCGCCCCAGCGCGAGGATTGCCATGAACTTCGAGCAAACACCTGAATGGCTGCCCATGCTGCTGGGCTTCGGCCTGCTGCCCCTGGCGGCGCTGGTTCTGCTGGGCCTGGCCCGCATGGCGCTGGCCCGGCTGCTGCGGGGCCGCGACCACCCGATGCTGGAGCGGGTGCTGCATGCCGGCCACTTCTCCCTGCAGGTGGGTGTGGTGCTGATGGTGCTGAGCCTGACCCTGCCGGTGGCCGGGCTGGCGCCGGAAAACGCTGCCCTGGCCAGCAATGCGCTGGGCGTTGTGCTCACCATGTCGCTGGGCTGGACGCTGACGCGCAAGGTGGCGGCGGCGTTTGATGCCAAGCTGGATGGCGACGTGCCGGGCGATGACGACCTGGCCCGGCGGCGGCACCGGACGCAGATGGTGGTGTTTCGCCGGCTGGCGGTGGCGGCGGGGTCCAGCTTCACCGTGGGGTTGGTGCTTACCTCCATTCCGGCGGTGCGGGCGGTGGGGCTTTCGCTCTTCGCCTCGGCCGGTATGGCCGGCATTGTCATGGGTATTGCGGCGCGGTCCACGGTGTCGAACCTCATCGCCGGTTTGCAGATCGCGCTCAGCCAGCCGATTCGGCTGGGCGATGCGGTGACGGTGGAAGGCCATTGGGGCCGGGTGGCTGAGATTACCTCCAGCTATGTCACCATCATCACCTGGGACCAGCGCAGCCTGGTGGTGCCGCTGAACTACTTTGTGGAAAAGCCCATCATCAACTGGACCAAGGACACGGCGCAGCTGCTGGACACGGTGCTGCTGTACCTGGACCACGGCGCGCCCATTGGCGCAATTCGGGAAAAGCTGGATGTGCTGCTGGCGGATTGCCCGGCCTGGGACAATCGGATCGCCAAGGTGCATGTGACCGCCTGGAAGGAAAACTGCATCGAGGTGCGCATTCTGCTGAGCGCCGCCGATGCGCCGCGCATGTTCGAAGTGCGCTGCGTGGTGCGCGAGGGCCTGCTGGACTGGCTGATGCGCGAGCACCCCGAGGCGATGCCGCGCCAGCGCCAACAGACCCTGGCGGCGACATAAGGCGGCGGATTCACGCCTTTCGACGAGTCCGTCTCAGACGATCAGACGCCAGGCCCCTACTCGGCGGCCTTGGCCAGCGCGGAGCCGGCGGCGATGAGGCCGAGGGTTTCCTCGGCGCTGACCACGTCGGCGAAGATGTTGGCCATGTTGGACAGCGTGGCCACCTGTTCCTGCGGGTGGTGGCTGGAACAGCCATCGGCCACGAAGAACACCTTGTAGTCCAGCATCATGGCGTCACGCGCCGTGCTTTCGCAGCATACATTGGTGACGGTGCCGGTGATGATGACGGTGTCGATGCCGCGCGCCTGCAACAGTTCATGCAGGTTGGATGAGCCCTGGATGAAGGCGCTGAAGCGGCTTTTGCAC